>JAZOSC010000132.1:0-20756 GCA_045656925.1 Eubacteriales bacterium
TGAGAAGCTGCAGGGCAAAATGCCCCTGCCTGAGCAGAATACCGATACTGTTGAGGTATTAAGCCGTCTGGTTGAGAATATTCGCAGCGTTAAGAACATTCGCGGTAAAATCAAAACGCCCCTGGCGCTTGCCTTTACCAAAATCGATGCGCTTGCCGAGTTTGATATTCTGGGTGAGGATAGCGTGCTTCGTGAGGAATCCCAGCACCTGCACCGCGGTGTATTTGCCCAGCCTGATTTTGAGTCGGTCAATATTGAAATCCGTGATATGCTCGGCAGCGTCCTTGGCGGTGAGATCGAGCTGATGCTGAAAAACTTTGAAACATACGCATTCTTTGGCCTCAGCTCGCTTGGCGGTATCCCGCAGGGCAGAATTGATATCAAGCCCTGCCGCGTGCTTGACCCGCTTTTGTGGTTGCTTGCACAGCGCGGCTATATCCCCAAGGCAAAGAAATAATTTGTAACATACGGTATGGGAAACCTTGATTATATAAGGAGGGAAGAAGCAAATGTTAGCATACCAGATGATATATACCGCTTGCGGTAAAAATCGCACGGGTGCGTTTGACGTTTGGGCAAAGTCAAGCTGTGTGACGGATGCGGAGTGCGATGAAATCTGCAAGGTAATGGATTACCGCACCCCCGACGAGCTATCCTATGACCCCACAGAGGAGGAAATCAGGCGCCTTTGTCCACCCAAATATGCGTATCTGAAGCTTTCTACGGGCAGGCGCTGCATTGCACAGTCGAACTACATCGGCAAGGTGTATAGCGATGCTGATAGTCGACGCGGTAATTTCATCATTCACGCCTATATTTTTGACAATATGGGAGATTACCGTCCTGCGTTTTTGTTTGGTACGAATGCCTTTAAAACCAAACTTACCTATAAGGAGTGGCACGATGACCCGGTACCTGAGGATTTGCCCGCAGTTGAGTTGCAGGCCTCGATGCCGCAGGGCTTAGAGTCCCGCTTGCAGGGCTTGCTTGGGGCAGAGAATAAGGCCGCGATGATGTCGCTTTTGCAGGCTGCCATCAATTCTGCTGCAGACGGCAAAAAAATCACCTTCCGCGATACCGCCGCAAGAGAGCAGGACGTATACTGCCTGTTCAGCACTCTGCTTCCTCGCGCCGTGTTTGAAAAGCTGACCTTTGTCACGCAGTATCTGACGACGAACGAGTACTCGATTGAGAGCACGGGCATCGAGCCTGTGCGTGTGAGAAACCCCTTTACGGGCTTTGGCGGAAACTTCAATTACGAGGAAGAGGTACAGATGGGCCAGCAATACGTGTTTGATTTTGAAAAGCGCGTATTCAGCAGCGTTACCCCCTGCAGGTATGTGGTGGATATTGTCAATCAGCTGTGTGCAGGTAAGCTCTTTGACGTGTTGGCAAAGGTGGAGCGCATTGAGCGTATTATGGCACAGCTTGGCTGTGATATGGATACCGCACTCGGCGTTTTCTATATCGCGCAGAAGCAGCTTGGCTTCTTTGGCACGGCACAGGAGTTCCAGCAGGCACTTTCCCTTGCGGTGCGCGCAAATTATGTGACCAAGGAAAGCCTGATACCGCAAATTTACACAAGCATCGTGAAGCCTGCACGGTACGGCTACGGTGCAGATGCCATCGAGCTTGTGAAATTTGTATTCGCAGGCAGTGACGCATCTGTGAGAGATGAGATCGTAGAGAGCTATTTCAACAATATGCGGGAATACGGTGTCAGCGCACAGGCCGCGCCCGCGGAATTTGTCGCTGCCATCAAGCGCACGATTCCGTTCTCCTTTGAGGAGCTTTGCGCGAGTGCGATGCGAAATCCCCGTTGGCAGGATTGGATCAGGAAATCCACAAAAAAGACAGAATGCTATCTTTTCTTTGAGATCATGTGTGCAGTCCTTGCGAAAAATGCTCACACGCAGGCAACGAATGCTTCCGCTACGGCGCTGCAGCTGTTAAAGAATGCCGTTGCAGAGCGCGATAGCGCGCAGCTGACGCTGTACCTGAATACAGCAAGGTCGCTCGCGCAGCCGCAGTATCAGTGGTTGACGGAAAATGCAATCGATCCCGCCTTCCGTGCGGTGCTTGACCGCGACGGTCTGCAGGACGCCTTCAAGCTTCTCCGTATCGTGAATGACAGTAAGACGCTGGAGCGCATGAAATGGCTGTTCCATGCAAATGTGTCAAGACCTGACTTTATGGAGGATTATATCGCGCTTTCTGCACAGTATGGTAATCTGTTTGCTACCTTTGAGCGTCAGATGGAAAACGATCCGGTGTATAAGCAGTTTGTGGCGAAAAAGGATATCTACGCCTTTGGCAGCCGCAGCGGTGTATCGGGTGCGGAGCTTGATCAATATTTTACGAAATATTACAAGGCAGGGCGCGACAGCGGTGCTTATGCGACGCAGCTCAGAAGATATATCACCTCTTTGCAGCCCAAGGAAAAATTGCAGGAGTGTCTGCGCCGTTATCGCGCGATACGTGAGCTGCCGAACAACTTTGGCGATGTACCGAAGCTGATCACCTTCCTTGAGCATGAGATTTATCTTGCGCCCATGGGTGAGCTGATGCAGCTGATTCCCGAGCAGCATGCGCTGTTGAAGGATCTGAATGACCGCATGCATGTGCTGGGCGCGCATACCTCGATGCAGTATGAGGTGATTGAGGTGCTGCAGGCCCTGCGCTCTGCCGCCGCACGCAAGCGGCTGATCGGTGCGGGCGCTCTCTACCGCACGCTGAACAAATCGCAGCTCGCACAGCTTGCAAACAATCATATGTACTTTATCCTTTGCGCGTATGTGAGCGAGTATGGCGATAACAGCCCGAATGCGATTGATACCAACACGCTGTTACGCAACGTATTTGAGCCCTTGCTTTCTCAGGTGCCGGGTGCGCAGGAGAAGCTGATTGCGGCAATTGGTCGGCTGAAGGAGAAGGATCACCACGCCATTGTGCTTGAGATCATGGTCTATGCCTTCAATCACGATGACGACCTGGCGCGTGGATTCGAGCAGCTTGTGCTTGATTATCTGCAGGATATGCCGCAGGGTGAGTGGAAAAAGCTCTTCAAGAGCATTGAAGCGGAGATTGCCACCTGGAAGAATAACAACGACGGTGTCAATACGCTGAAATTTATCGCGGAGTACCGTGAGAAGCATGAAAAAAAGAGCATCTTCCAAACACTTTTTGCAAGTAAGAAAAAGGCCCCCGATACGGATAAAAAGGGCAAAAAATAAACAAGGGGATATGTAGACAATGTTTCAAATTATTGGTGCAATTTTAGTAATCATTGTGTGGCTCGCGTTGACGCTTCTCTTTCTGTTTGTCACGGCTGCACTCTCCTTTGCTTCGGTGATGATCGGCGGCATCGGCGGAATCGTTACGGGTTTTCTGAAGGGCGTGTTCAATTATTTTGCCGCGCTGAAAAACGAACTGAGATTCAGATCTTAACAAAGTAGGTGAATGACATGGCAAGAAAAACACAACCCGCACATATTAACTATTTCTTCCGAGGCGGCTATGTAGAGCTTGGTAAAACCATCAAGAATGCATTCTGCCGTTGCGGCCGTTCCATCAGGGATGCCGCTGAATCTCTTGGCGATGCCGCAAGTGACCTTTCCTCGCTGAGTGCCATCTGGGATGGCTTTTTGGCTGTTATTTCCTTTGGTGAGGGCGGATATTTTGACCTTGGCGATATTTTCGGCGCCTTCTGGTCGGTTATCAAGTTCTGCTACTATTTCGTAAATCTTTTCTGCGTTGCAATCGTGACCACCGCCGTGATTGCCTTCTTCTCGGCGGCCCACATTATGCTGCTGTTCGGCTTCTTCCTGATTGCATATCTGTTCTTTGCAATTGTTAAGCTTGCGGATGTCTTATATTGTGCGCTGAAGAAGATTTCAACCAGTTGCCCGCGTTGCCAGCACAGATATTCTCTGCCCACCTACGTTTGCCAGTGTGGTGATAAGCATTCGCGTCTGGTACCGGGCAGATACGGTATTTTCAAAAGAAAGTGCTATTGCTCAAGAAAACTGAAGACCACCTTCTTCAATGGCAGACATAAGCTGCCCGGCAAGTGGATTTGTCCCGACTGCGGCTATGAGCTTGGCGGCCCCCTGCAGGTCGATATTCCGATTCCCGTTGTTGGCGGCCCCAGCTCGGGTAAGACCTGCTATATCAGCATGGCTATCACGGAAATTGAGAAGATGGCGGCAGGGCATAAGCTGACCTTTGAATATAAGGAAAATGTAAATCTCGGTGATGACTATCAGCGTAATAAGGCGACGATGGACAGAGGCATTGTGCCCTCCAAGACCACCGATTTCCGTATGAGATACTATCAGTTTTACCTTACCCCCAACAAGAATCGCGTGCGTAATCTGATTTCTCTTTGTGATGTTGCAGGTGAAACCTATGAGCATAACGATGAAATTGGTAAGCAGATCGGTTATAAGAATGCAAGATCCTTCCTGCTGATTATCGATCCGCTTTCCCTGCAGCAGTTCCGCGAGGGCGTTTCGGGAGAGATTGAGCTTTCTCAGTATCGCGGCAGCCAGCGCTCGATGGATGAGGTGCTTGACGTGCTGATCCGCACGCTTGAAAACATGCACAGTGCCTCTGTCAGCGATAAAATCAAGGCAGATGTTGCGATTGTATTTACCAAGTGTGATATCCCCGGTATTGAGGATAGAATCGGCACTTCTGCTGTCAAGAGCTATATGGCATCGCATGAGGGCGTGGACGAGATGCAGGCAAGAAATGAGATCTGTGAGGCCTTTATGCGTGAAAACGAGGAGGTTAACTTCCTCAATATGCTGAAAAACAAGTTTGGCAGCTATCAGTTCTTTACGTCCAGTGCGCTTGGTCACGTAGAGAACGGCGATCACTTTGAGCCGGTCGGCGTGGCAGAGCCGGTGCTTTGGCTGATTGACAAGGCAAGTGCCTCGATCAATCTGAAAGCTCTGTGGGGCAAGCATATCTGATACCGTGCGTGGGTGAGCTAAGGAGTAGAGATGATTTATGAGCATTGGAAGGGAAGGCTGAGTGCCGCCCAACAAAAAGCTTACGATGATGTTTTGCTTGCGATTTCCCGCAGGCAGGAGCGTATTCCCGTCAAGGGTGTGCAGCCGCAGGAGCTTTCTTTGATACATAAGGCTATCTATTACGATCACCCCGAGCTGTTTTATATGACGCACGCACCCGGCGTTCAGCAATCCGCAGGCTTCATGGGTGTGTCGGTTACGTTTCTTTGCAGGAGCATCTTTTCCCCGACTGTGATTCGTTCTTATCAGAACAGAATAGAGGAGATCAAAACGGCGCTTGCGCCCGCGATCTCCTCTGCTGGAACTGAATATGAGAAGGAAAAAATCGTCTGCGACTATTTGCTGAAAAACGTCACTTATCAGATTGATAATACGCTGAATCAGAATGCGGGAACTGCTCTTGTCCGTGGTGTGGCACAGTGCAGCGGTATTGCCAAGGCGGTGAAGCTGCTTTTTGATTGGATCGGCATCAGGTGCCTGATTATCGATGGCGAGGTAAGCGATCCGCGGTCGAGGCAAAGAGGGGCGCATGCATGGAATCTTGTTTGTATTGACGGTGCCTGGTATCATCTTGATGTCACGCTGATGCTGGGTGCCAATATGGATAAGGCGGAGCCGTTTCAGTATCTTTATTTGAATCAGACCGATGCACAGATGCGCGCCATGCACGTGTGGCAGCCTGTGGGGTATCCCACTTGTGTGACTGAGTTTATCGCGCCTTTGGCAGGCGGGAATACGCCCGTAGCGCCCGTCACGTGTAGCGCACCGCAGCATACGGCACAGACAGCCGTCAGGCCAAGACCGCCTATTCCGCCCACGGGCACTGCGACGCATGCTTCCGCACATACGCGTGTGCGGAAAACTGTCACCTCGCTTGCACAGTTCCGACGTGATATCGCCAATGTGTATCATGCACGCTTGCGATTGTTTGAGTTTGTGTCTGCTATTCCCGCAAATGACTCTCAGGAGCTTCTGGACGCATTGCTTGCAGCGGCTTGTGACGTGGCAAGAGAGCAGAATTTGCAGCTGAAAATCAACGTCACCGTAAGCGGTGATGTGGTTCAGGTTGCGCTTGGTTGGTAAGGAGAAACAATGAAAAACAAGATTGTAGCAGGTGATTTTCAACACTGGGATGTCCTGTGTCGCGGCAATAAGCTGTATTTTATGCACCGACTCACGAAGCAGGAGATTGACAAAAACGATATTGCGCGATTTGAAACTGTCAGTGACGTGTCGGAGAATGCGCTCTGGAAACCGCTTTTGTGCGGTGGTATTGGCAGTGCCGTATTTGGATTGCCCGGTATGATGCTTGGTGCTGCCGCGGGCAGCGGCAGCACCAAAAGCTTTTTGGTTTCCCTTGAATTCACTGACGGTAGAAAATCGCTTCTTGAGGTGGATAAAAATATCTATAAGGCGCTTTTCCGCATCTTTGGCTTTTAAAATACCCGTAAACGGTGTGGATTTTGTCAATTCAGAGAAATAGAGGACTTATTTTATGTATTATGTTTACAGACGCCCCGATCCGGGTGAAGTGTTTGGCAGCGTGATGGCTGTTTTGGTGGTCGTTGCCCTTTTCTTTTTCATTGCACTTTATTTTGGTGCAATTGTGTTATCGGTCTTTTTGGGCATTGGTATCGCCATCGGCTTTGCCTATACGCTTTATGTTTATATCAAATCGCTGGTATCCGCCTGTCGGAATCTGGGCGGCGCGTCAGTATCAAACAGGCTGCTTGCATTTTTACTGGGCTGGCTGAAGCTGGTTGGCTTGACCTCGCTTTATGCCTTCCGTGAGAATTTGCAGGTGGCAAACAATGCCATTATCAGGGCGGGCGGCTATCGCTTCCTCTCCTTCAAAAAGTGGATGTGGCTGATTGTTGCGCCCACGGTTTTACTGATTGGTACTGCGCTGATCCTGTTTCTTGCATTGGTTCATTTTGGCATATTTTTCGCGCTTGCTTATCTTGCACTCTGGCTGATCGTGGCGGCATTCGCGCTGATGCTTGCGGTATCAGTGGTATATGCAATCATCAACACCGTGCGCAATTTTCCTGATGCGGTCAGTGTAAACGGTAATATCTTCACCTCGTTTGATTTTACGAGGGGTGCTCAGTTTGGTGAGCTTTTCCCCATTTATATCAAGGGCTATTTCACCACACTTTGGGGGTATATCACCAGCATTTTCTCTGATAACTGGTCGCAAAGCGGCACGAACTTCAGTGCAGCCTCCTATCATTCCTTGGTTTCCTTCTGGCATTACTTTCTGTTGATCTCACCCATTGGTCTGATGGCGGTTTCGGTGCTTGCCGCAGTTCTTGTGGGCGTTTTCTTTGGGGTAGTGTTCCTGCCGATGCTGCTTGCTAACGTAATCTGGCTCTGCATTTCCAAAATATTCTTCAGATAATTTATGCAAGTTAATATGGCTGTTTCCGCGTTGGCGGTGTGCGATGCGCGGAAACGGCCCCGCAAATCTCAGATTCGATTTCATTCATTGATTTTTGCGGTTTCTTTTTGTTGAAAAGCACTTGACAAATGCGAGGAAATATGGTATATTTTTATGTGCGCTTTTAAGCATTTGTTGAATTGTATAGCGAGATGTGGCTCAGTTTGGTAGAGCGCCACGTTCGGGACGTGGAAGCCGCAGGTTCGAATCCTGTCATCTCGACCATAAAGAAAACCGCCCTTGTGGCGGTTTTTCTTTCATCACGGCTATGGCGTTTAACTGTGATTTTTTGACAGTTATGCATGCAGGGTATTGTGTTTGAACGGTGGATTTAAAGGAGGGTTTATCCTTTTTACTGGTAATTTTTTACGGTTGTGTGCATAGGTGCTGCCCGAATAACCAAACAATAAGGAACAAACATGCAAAGGCGGTTTTGTGATGAAGGTTGTTATTCTGGCAGGGGGGCTTGGCACACGCATTGGCGAGGAATCGCATTTGCGCCCCAAGCCCATGATTGAGATTGGCGGTATGCCGATTCTATGGCATATTATGAAGTACTATGCTTCCTTTGGCCATCACGAGTTCATTATTTGTGCAGGCTACAAGCAGAGCGTGATCAAGGAGTGGTTTGCCGATTATTATATCAACCATAGTGACGTCACCTTTGATTTTACGGCAATGGATAAGATTACGGTTCATAATACCGTATCCGAGCCATGGCGCGTAACGGTGGTGGATACAGGAATTTCCACCATGACGGGTGGGCGTATCAGGCGCATCAGGCAGTATATTGACAATGAGCCGTTTTTTCTGACCTATGGCGACGGTGTTTCGGATATCGATCTCGATGCCGAGGTGGCGTTTCATCGCAGCCACGGCCGCCTGGCAACGGTGGCTGCGGTGCATCCCGACTCCCGCTTTGGTGTGCTGGAATTTGAGGCAGGCCGTGTGTTTGCATTTCGCGAGAAAAATGAGGCAGATTCCTATTGGATCAATGGCGGCTTTATGCTATTGGAGCCTGCTGCGATCGACTATATCAAAGGCGATGATACAGCGTTTGAGTATGAGCCGTTAGAAAGGCTGACTCATGAGGGCCAGCTGATGGCATACAGGCATGACGGCTTCTGGCAATGCATGGATACCTTGCGCGACAAGGAACGTCTGGAAGCACTTTGGGCGACGAAAAATGCCCCCTGGCAGCGATGGTCGAGGTGATGGATATGCTTGAATTCTGGCGCGGCAGGCGCGTACTGGTGACAGGGCATACGGGCTTCAAGGGAGCCTGGCTTTGCCGTTGCTTGCAGCTGGCCGGTGCATCTCTCACGGGATATGCGCTGCCACCCCCAACCACTCCGTCACTGTTTGAATTGGCGGATATTTCGGAAAATATGGATAGCGTTATGGGGGATATCCGCGATTTTGCACAGCTTTCACTGGCTTTTGAGCGTGCGGCGCCCGAGGTGGTGCTTCATCTTGCCGCACAGCCCATTGTGCGTGAGGGCTACCGTATACCGCGGGAAACCTATGACGTGAACGTCATGGGCACTGTGAATGTATTAGAGTGTGTACGCAATACCCCTTCTGTACGTTCTGCCGTGATTGTCACGACGGATAAGGTGTATGAAAACAGGGAATGGCATTGGGGATATCGTGAAAATGAGCGCCTTGATGGGTTTGATCCCTATTCGGGCAGTAAGTCCTGTGCAGAGCTGGTAACTGCCACCTACCGCCGATGCTTTTTGCAGCAGCAGGGCGTTGCCGTATCTACCGTACGCGCAGGAAACGTGCTGGGCGGGGGTGATTTTTCGCCCGATCGCATCATGCCCGACCTGGTGCGTGCCGCCTTGACAGGGGTGCCCGTGACTGTCCGTAACCCTCACGCCGTGCGCCCTTATCAGCATGTGCTTGATCCGATTTTTGCGTATTTGCTGATTGCAGAAAGGCAGTGGCAGAACGGCGCGCTGGCGGATAGCTATAATGTAGGGCCGGGTGAGAGGGATACCCTGACCACAGGAGAATTGGCAGACCGCTTTATTGCACTTTGGGGTGATACGCTGATGCGTGTGGATAGCCCGCGGCAGGGTGCTTGGCATGAGGCGGGACTGCTGCGCCTCGATACGGCCAAGCTGCGCCAGACGTTCAATTGGCGCCCTCGTTGGGAAATTGATGAAGCGATTTTCCGCGTGGTGGAATTTGTGCAGGCATTGCGTAAGGGAGAGGCCGCACGGGATATCATGGATAGACAAATTGCGGCATTTGCCGCAGAATAAGGAGTTTTGGAGAGAAAGCATGAATTTTGCAGGGAAAACTGAGGAACAGGCAAAAAAAGAAATACTGGAAATGGTGCGCGCATATTGCGATGCCTATCACGGCAGAGATGCATGGGAAGAGGGCAAGCGTGTTTTTTATGCAGGACGTGTTTATGATCATGCGGAAATGGTCAACCTTGTAGATAGCGCACTTGATTTCTGGTTGACTGCGGGGCGGTATGCCGAGCGCTTTGAGCAGGATCTTGCACGATATCTGAACATTCGCTATTGCACACTCGTGAATTCAGGCTCCTCGGCCAACCTGCTGGCCTTCATGACCTTGACCTCGCCTGTGCTTGGCGAGCGCGCTATTATGCGCGGTGATGAAGTCATCACTGTGGCGGCAGGCTTTCCGACCACGGTAGCTCCCATCGTACAGTTTGGTGCGGTTCCTGTTTTTGTCGATGTGACTGTTCCGCAGTATAATATTGACGTCAGCATGCTGGAGGCGGCGCTTTCGATGCGCACCAAGGCTGTTATGGTGGCGCATACGCTGGGTAATCCCTTTGATTTGAAGGCGGTGCGTAATTTCTGTAACAAGTATGACCTCTGGCTGATTGAGGATAACTGTGATGCACTTGGTGCAGAGTATGATTTTGATGGCACTGTATATAAAACGGGTACGGTGGGCGATATCGGCACCAGCAGCTTTTATCCCCCGCATCACGTGACGATGGGAGAGGGCGGTGCCGTTTATACCAACAATGAAACGCTGCACGCCATTATGCGCTCCATGCGTGATTGGGGCAGGGATTGTGTTTGCCCGTCGGGTACCGATAATCTTTGCCGTCATCGCTTTGACGGTCAGTACGGGGCGCTGCCCGCGGGGTATGACCACAAGTACGTTTATTCTCATTTTGGATACAACCTGAAGGCAACCGATATGCAGGCGGCGATTGGCTGCGCGCAGCTTGAAAAACTTCCGCAATTCGTGGCACAAAGACGGGCAAATTTTGATTACCTGTACCGTGCGCTTTTGCCTGTCGCTGATAAGGTGATTTTGCCGGAGGCCTGCAAAAATTCCACCCCGTCCTGGTTTGGATTTGCCATTACCTGCCCTGACGGCGCCACGCGCGATGCACTTGTGGCAGCGCTCGAGGCACACGGCGTGCAGACGAGAATGTTATTTGCGGGCAATCTTGTAAAGCAGCCCTGCTTTGACGATATGCGCCGTTCGCACAGGGGGTACCGTGTGGTGGGTGACCTGCACGTGACCGATGAAATTATGGCATGCACGCTGTGGCTTGGCGTCTATCCGGGTATGACGCACGAGATGCTTGATTATATGGCAGCCGTGGTAATTGAGGCGCTGCAATGATCTCAAGGCTTTTCAACCGCTATCGGGCACAGCTTGGAGATTCTCTGTTTGGAATTTTCGGGCTGGTCTTTATGAATGCCGTGGCGCAGCTGCTGCTTTTTCCGCTTTACGCCAAACGCTTTGGCAGCGTTGGATACGGTGAATTGCAGTACCTGATGGGCTACGTTAATATTCTCACCGTGTCTTTCGGCACGGCCGCAGGGCTTGCGCGTATGACTGCTCCTGAGGAGGAAAGGTGGCACAACGGTGGCGATTATAATCTGCTTTTGCTGATTTTCGCATTGCTCGGCTTACCCGTTACCTATCTCGTGCGGCGCCTGTGTGGCGTGTCTATGAGTATGCCCACTTACATCTGTTATTATCTGCTTTTTGTGGCGATGCTTTTCCGTTATTATGCAGATGTGTCCTATAAGATTACGTTAGCGTATCGCCGCTATTTTGCTTATTACGCTGTAATTGGTGTTGGATATGTGCTTGGTGCCGCTTTGATGTGGCAGACGGGCATCTGGCCTCTGGGGCTTCTTGTTGGAGAGGCGGCTGGCGTTTTATTTGCTTATTTTAGCGAAAAAACACTTCAGCAAGGAGGGATTCGGCTGTCACCCCTGTGGCGGCGCACGCTTGCAACCGTTTCGACCTTGCTTTTGGCGGAGGGTGCCTCTAATCTGATTCTCAATTCCGACCGCCTGCTGCTTGGTATTCTGGCAGGCCCTTCGGCGGTTACCGTTTATTATCTTGCTACCGTAGCGGGGAAGACCATGTCGCTGCTTACTGTGCCGCTTGGCGGTGTGCTGATCGGCTATCTTGCGCGCTATGAGGGTGGGCTTTCCCTTCGTACTGTGCGTAGGCTTGCCGTCGGTGCGCTTATTGCAGTCTTTGCATTTACACTCCTTTGTACAGGAGGCGGCCTGCTTGTGATTCGACTGCTTTATCCTGCCGAATTTGATACCGTTCTGCCGTATTTGCCCATTGGCAGCCTTGCAGAGGTGCTTTATTTTATCACGGGCGTTTTAACTGTTGTGGTGCTGCGCTTTGGCAAGCGCTTTTATCAGGTCATCATCAACGGCGTGTTTGCGGCTGCCTTTTTCGCGTTGGGAATTCCTGCTACCGTTTTGTTTGGCATATCGGGCTTTGCTGCTTCTGTCACGGTTGCCGCCATGCTGCGGTTTGCTTTAGCAGTCGCTCTGACATATCGCTCCGCCCGCTTGTCGGGGCATACACCCATCGACACTGTCAGCTCTAACTGATGTAAAAGGAAGTGCTTTTATGGCCAAGGCCCGTAAGATCAGCATCGTGGTGCCGACCTACAACGAGGCGGAAAACGTTATGCCGATGTGCGACGCCCTGATGGCCGTTCTGCGCGAGAAGCTGGCTGATTATCAATATGAAATTATCTTCATTGACAATTATTCCACAGACGGTACAAGGGAGAAAATAGAAGCGCTTTGCACGGCGCACAGCGCGGTGCGCGCGATTTTCAATGCACGGAATTTCGGACAATTCAACTCCCCGTATCATGCGATATGTGCCGCTACGGGAGATTGTGTCATACCCGTTTGTGCGGATTTTCAGGACCCCGTTGCGTTGATTCCCACGCTTGTGGCAAAATGGGAGCAGGGCTTTGCCGTGGTTTGTGCGGTGAAAGTGCAGAGCAGGGAAAATCCCCTGATGCGCCTTGCTCGCACGTTGTATTATAAGCTGATGCGTCGCGCTTCCGCAGTGGGCTTTATCGAGCATTTTACGGGCTTTGGGCTCTATGATAAGCGCTTTGTTGACGTTTTACGGCAGCTTGATGATCCGACACCGTTTTTGCGCGGTATTGTTGCCGAGCTTGGCTTCCGTGTTACACGGGTGCCCTATGAGCAGCAAAGGCGTCGCGCAGGACGCACGCATAACAGCCTTTCAACACTGTACGATGCGGCCATGCTTTCCGTTACTACCTATACGGCGATGCCTGTCCGCGCGATGACCTTTCTGGGTGCAGCCTTCTTTTTTGCGGCGGCTGCTTTTGGTGCGGTATTGGCGGTGCGCCGCCTGAACGGCATATTTTTTGACCCCGTATGGTGGCTTATTGCTCTGACGGGTGCATGCTTTGGCTTGCTTGCGGTATTTATCGGTATATTGGGAGAATACCTGCTATTGTTGCGTGCCAAGCTGATGCGTCGACCGCTGGTGGTGGAGGAGCGCCGTATTTCCTTTGAGCATGACAGGGAATAACCAAAGCCGTGTCCGATGGACACGGCTTGGCAAAATGGAGGCTATGCTTGTTTTTTGCTTTGCCCTATGCATATGCGCCTGCGGGGCTTTTCTCCTGCGCGCATCTGATGCTGTTGCTTGCCACCGCCATCGGTGTTGCGCTTGCCTTGTATTTTTCGCGCCATATGAGCGCTCGTGCCGTACGTCGGACGGTTTTTGCCGTTACTGCTTGCCTGTGGGTGCTGGAGGCCTGCAAGCTTTTCTTTGTGCTTCGCGTGACTGCATCGCATAACCCCAATGACTATATGCCGCTTTATTATTGCAGCCTGACGCTTCCTGCGGGGCTGATGAGTGCGCTGGGCAGAGGACGGGTGCGCCTGACGGGCGACGCGTTTCTCGCGACGGGCGGTCTTGTCGGCGGTATTGTGTTCCTTCTTTTTCCCACCACTGCGCTGCTTCGTTATCCCGCCCTGCACGCCATTTCGCTGCATAGCTTCCTTTTGCACGGGCTGATGGTTTATCTGGGGCTGCTGCTTCTGCGCGGTACATACCGTGTTCTTTTGCGTGACGTGAAATACGTTGCAGGTCTGGTTAGTCTGATGTGTGTCGTAGCGCTTGCCTTTAACCTGATATATGATTGTGTAAGCGGTACAAGGGTGGCAAATCTGATGTTTCTTTCAAAGGATTTTCCCGGAACACCGCTATCACCGATTTATCACGCGCTTGGTGTATTTTACACCCCCGTGGTATGGCTTGCACAGGCCTTTTTGCCGTTTTTGCTTGTTTTTACAGTAAGAAACGCGCTGCATGCCATCATAAGCAAACGCACGACACGGTAGGCTCTGTGCGGGGTGAGGGGAATGAGGACTTTTTTGTCGGCGTTGAAACGCTTTTTTGAAACGATTCTGTTGCCGTCCTGGATGGCACCTGAGTGGCTGCCGCCCATTGAAAAAATAGGCTTTTATATCACTGCGGGGGCAGGGCTTATTTTTACTTTGTGCTATACCTATCAATTTTTTTATATTTTTCTGGCCCTTGTGAAGCGCCCCCGACGGTATCAGCCCTCGCCCGAAACCCGTCGGTATGCGGCGGTGATTGCAGCACGCAACGAGGAACGGGTGATTGCGGCGCTGCTTACAAGCATCAAAGCGCAGACCTATCCCACCGCCCTGATTGATATTTTCGTGGTGGCCGATAATTGCACTGACAATACTGCGGCAATCGCCAGGGAATGCGGCGCTACTGTATTTGAACGCCAATCCAAAACGCATGTCGGTAAGGGCTACGCACTGGAATTTATCTTTGACCGAATTGCAGCCTCGCGTGGGCTTCGTTATTACGATGCCTATTTTGTTTTTGATGCCGATAACGTGCTGTCACCGACCTTTTTTTCTGAAATGAATCGCGCGTTTGGTGCAGGGTATTCGGTGATAACCTCTTACCGCAATACCAAAAACTATGGCAAAAGCTGGGTGAGTGCGGCGTACGCCTTGTGGTTTATGCGTGAATCCAAGCATCTGCAAAACCCACGCAATCTGCTTGGGTGCAGCGCAGCGATTTCGGGCACGGGCTTTCTTGTCGATAGCGCCATCATTGAGAAAAACGGCGGCTGGAAGCATTTTTTGCTGACCGAGGATATTGAATTTACCATAGACCTTGTCACACGGGGTGAGAAAATCGGTTATTGCCACGCGGCGGAGCTTTACGATGAGCAGCCCGAAACGCTTTCACAATCCTTCCGTCAACGCAAGCGTTGGGCAAAGGGGATGTTTCAGGTTATCCGCCATTACGGAAGGCGGCTGTGTGTGGGAACCCTGCGCTTGAGGTGGTCCTGCTTTGATATGCTGATGAACGTCATGCCTTCCTTTATTATCTCTACGTTACAGCTGGGGCTTGTGTCACTTCTGCTTTTGATAGATTTTATTGCCAATCTGATAAAGGCAGCAAACGGTGTGCAGATTACGGGGCTGTATTCCAAGGTGCTTTTTGGCTTTTTGCTTGATTTTTTTGTTTTTGGTTATCTGATATTTCTGGCACTCGGCTTTGTTACGCTGCTCTCCGAGTGGCGTAAGGTGCATTGCGATAAGTCCCGTGCACTGCTGCTTCTTTTCCTGTTTCCGATTTTCATGCTCACCTATATTCCCATTTCGCTTGCTGCGCTGTTTAGCAAGCGCGTGGAGTGGACGCCGATTTTGCATCATCGGGCGATGAGCGTGAGCGAGGTGCAGGCGAGAGCACCCCGCAAGGAGAAAAAATAAGGCGGTAAAGGCCGCCGAAAGGAGAAGATATGAAATATTTTTTTGCTTCCGATTTGCACGGTGATGCCGCAGCTGTGGAAAAAATGCTGCAGGCTTATCGCGCGTCGGGCGCGGAGCGCCTGGCTCTTTTGGGGGATATTCTCTATCATGGTCCGCGCAACGACCTGCCCACAGCATATGCACCCAAGCGTGTAATTGCATTGTTAAACCCTATACGTGATGAGATTTTGGCCGTACGCGGCAACTGCGACGCCGAGGTGGACCAAATGGTGCTGGAGTTCCCGATAACGGCAGATTATGCCGTACTCCCCTTGGGGAACGGGAGAACGGCCTATCTCACGCACGGGCATATGTATTCTCCCGAAAGGCTGCCGCGTGAAATGGGCGAGGGGGACATTCTCATTGGTGGTCACACCCACGTTGCAGGGATAAAACGCACTGCAACGGGGCAGATATACTTAAATCCCGGCTCGCTTTCCATGCCGAAGGAGAACACCCCTGCCTGCTACATGATATACGACGGCGAGAACAGCGCCTTTGCAATCTGCCGCTTGGAGGATGGCACGGTGTTTGCCGAATATCGGATATAAAATCCGAAAATAAAAAGAGCAAGAGTAAAAGGCATTTGTCCTTTTGTTCTTGCTCTTATTGCTTGTATGGGGAATTTGGTTAGCCCATTTGATTCATAAGGGAATTTTGTATACCGTTGCAGGGGTTATTGCTTATCGCCAAAGGTGGCGTCATAGCATCGGATGGCTTCCTCAATGATTTGCTCTGCCTTTTCGTGGCCAAACAGCGTTTTGACTGCAGTCTGCTTGTTTTCAAGCTGCTTGTAAACCGAAAAGAAATGCATAATTTCGTCAAAGATGTGCGAGGGCATCTCGTCAATGGAGCGAATACTGTTGTAAGTAGGATCAGAGAAGGGAATTGCAATGATTTTGTCATCCATGCGGCCGTCGTCCAGCATACGCATGACACCGATGGGATATACGCGCACCAGTGTAAGGGGCTGAATGGGGCGGGCGCAAAGCACCAGCACGTCAAGCGGGTCGCCGTCATCGGCGAAGGTGCGGGGAATAAAGCCGTAGTTTGCGGGATAGTGCGTAGCGGTGTAAAGCACGCGGTCAAGTCGCAAAAGGCCGGTGTGCTTGTCAAGCTCATACTTGCATTGACTGTCCTTGGAGATTTCAATGACTGCGGTAAAATCCGTAGGGGTAATTTCTGCGGGATCCATATCGTGCCAGATATTCATAGTATACTCCTTTATTTAATAAATTCAAATTCGAAATCATAGATGTTTACGGTATGGCCATCGGTACAGCCCTTGTCCTCCAGCAGCTTGATGACGCCGTTTTTCTGTAATGCGCGTTGGAAGTAGGAGAGCGACTCGTAACTGTCAAAATTCACGCGTCCCATCAGGTCAATCAGCCATTTGCCCTCTACAAAGAAGGTGTCGTTCTCGCGCCGTACGGTGGTTTGCATCGTGTCAATGGGTGCAATATCCTCGTCGGTTATCTCGCTTTCAAAGATGGTCAGGGGCGGTAGCTCGCGCAAACGCTCTGCAACCGTTTTGACAAGCACGTCAAGGTTTTTGCCCGTAGCAGCGGAAACGTACAAAAGCTCGAAGCCGCTTTCCTTCACAAACTGCTCAAAGGCGGGAATATCGGTCAGCTCCCCGTCAAGCGCGTCGCATTTGTTGGCAAGAATCATCTGCGGACGGGCTGCAAGGGCCTCGCTGTATCGTGCCAGCTCGCTGTTGATGGCCTTAATATCGGAAATAGGGTCGCGCCCCTCGGTGCGGGCAATATCCACAACGTGCAGCAACAGTCGGCAGCGCTCTACGTGGCGCAAAAAGGCGTGGCCAAGGCCTGCGCCGTCGGCGGCACCCTCGATAAGGCCGGGGATATCAGCAGCAACGAAGCCACTTTCACCACCCGTCGAAACCACACCCAGGTTGGGGGATAACGTGGTAAAGTGGTAAGCGGCAATTTTGGGACGTGCCGAGCTGATACGGGAAAGGATAGAGGATTTGCCGACACTGGGCATACCGATAAGACCGACGTCGGCAAGCATTTTCAGTTCGAGAATCAGCTCGCGCTCCTCGCCCTTGGTGCCGTTCTTGGCAAACATGGGCACCTGCCTTGTGGGGGTGGCAAAATGGCGGTTTCCCCAACCGCCGCGACCGCCCCTGCAGCAGACAAACGGTGTGTCATCTGACATATCCTTGATGATTTTTCCCGTTTCGGCATCGCGAATCAGCGTACCCTGGGGTACTAAAATCACCACGTCGGCGGCGGTAGCGCCGTGAAACTTTTCCGGCATGCCGTTGCCGCCGTTTTTTGCAATGAATTTGCGATGGTCGCGGAAGTAGAGCAGCGTGGTTGCACCCTTGTCAACCTGAAAGACGATGTTGCCGCCGTGACCGCCGTCCCCACCGTCGGGGCCGCCCTTGGCGACGTACTTCTCGCGGTGGAAGGAGATGGCGCCGTTGCCGCCGTCACCTGCCTTTACGTAAATTTTGGTTTTGTCTATAATACGCTCGGCATCACGCATCGGGAACCTCCTCGCCCTTCTGGCGGATGATTAGCTTAATCGGTGTGCCGCGGAAGCCGAAGGTTTCACGCAGGCAGTTTTCGATAAAGCGCTGGTAGGAAAAATGAAAAAGCTCTGCATTGTTGCAGAATATCACGAACGTGGGGGGTGCTACACGAATCTGCGTCATGTAGTAAATCTTCAGGCGTCTGCCTTTGTCAGAGGGGGGCTGCACACGGGTGGTGGCGTCGTTCAGCACGTCATTGAGCATACCCGTGGAGATGCGAAGATTGGATTGGTTGAACACGTAGAGTATATGCTCAAAAATATTGGGTATGCGCTGCCCCGTCTTGGCGGAAACAAAGAGCAGGGGCGCGTACTGCATATAGCCAAGTGCCTCGTAAACGCGCTTGGTGTACTCATTTACGGTGGAATTATCCTTCTCAACGGTATCCCATTTGTTGACCAGAATAATGCAAGCCTTTCCCGCCTCGTGTGCGATGCCTGCGATACGCTCGTCCTGCTCGGTAACACCCTCGGCGGCATCCACCATAATCAGGCAGACGTCGGCGCGCTCAACGGCCATATGCGCCCGTAAAACACTATAACGCTCCACGTTATCGTGGATTTTTGATTGGCGACGGATACCTGCGGTATCAATAAAGGTAAAGCGGCCGTATTCGTTTTCGACGACTGTGTCAACGGCATCGCGCGTGGTGCCTGCGATGCTTGATACAATCATGCGCTCCTGCCCGACCACACGGTTGATGAGAGAGGATTTGCCTGCATTCGGCTTGCCGATGACGGCAACCTTGATGCTGTCATCCTCCTCCTCAAGGTCACCCTCAGGGGGGAGGGCAGCCAGCACCGCGTCCAGCACGTCGCCCGTGCCGCTTCCGTGCACCGAGGATACGGGAATGGGGTCTACCTCGTAGCCAAGCTCGTAAAACTCATAAAACTCAAGGGGGGGCTGGCCGATACGGTCGCATTTATTGATAGCGGGGATAACGGGCTTGCCGCTTTTTTTCAGCATAACCGAAATATCACGGTCTGCGGCAGTCACACCTGTGTGCACGTCGCAGAGAAGAATGATAACATCAGCACTTTCGATGGCGATTTCTGCCTGAAATTTCATTTGAGAGAGGATAATATCGTTAGCCTTCGGCTCAATACCGCCCGTGTCAATGAGGGTGAGCCTTCTGCCGCACCATTCGCATTCTCCGTAAATACGGTCACGCGTGACACCCGGGGTGTCCTCAACGATAGAGCGACGCTCGCCGATCAGCTTATTGAAAAAGGTGCTTTTGCCGACATTCGGCCTGCCGACGATAGCAACGATTGGCTTTGCCATACTGTTTTCCTCCTTGGTGAGAATAAAACCCTGTCACGGGCTTGCTTGATATAAGACCTGCCATTTTCAGATTGCGGCTTCAGGTATTATTGTAAAGAAGCAATCCTGCCGCCAATGCTCGCAGATAGCCTACCACGGTGCGTTGACGCCGAGGAGGGCGGCAAGGAGCGCGGCCCCCTCACTCTTGGTGGGAGTGACGGGCACACCAAGCCTTTCCGAAAGCGCGGCGGGCGTCATACCGCAGAGAAACAGGTCGCCCTCTGCGCGCAGGGTGTTGGCGGGAATCAGCAGCTCGTCACCGAGTGGCTTGCCTGCCAGCTGCTCGGCCATATCGTGACCTGTGAGCAGACCTGCTACGGTAATTTCACTGCCGAAGAAGCGGTTTTCTATTTCGTAGACAGAAATTTCAATACCGTTTACACGCGTCATGAGGGTGTCTGCCAGCAAACGAAGGGTAGGGGCAGCAGCCCTGCCCGTTGCCACCGATACGCGGCGCGGCGCACGCTTTTTACCCGCATTCTTCAGGTAATCATTTAAATAATGAAGCTCTGTTGCGAATTCGGCCATGAGAGAGCGTAGCATACCCACACCGTTTTCTATCTGCTCATAATCGCCGTAATAGGCCTCGTCGGGCAGGGGCAGCTCCGCCTTCAGGTAAAGCTCGTCCGCCACGCAGAAAATGCGGCTGCCGTGCTTTTCAAGACATTCATCGCCAAAGGCGGTAACCTGTGCGATAATCTCGCGGCACTCCTCCCTTGTAAAGGGTGTGAGTGGGTAAAGGCCCTCGCGATAGCGCGTCAGGCCTGCGGGCACCACCGATACGCTGGATAAGGCAGGGGCAAGCGCGGCAAGGTCACGCATGCTGCGTAACAGCTCCGCCCCGTCATTGATGCCGCGGCAAAGCACAATCTGGCAGCACAGGCGGATGCCTGCCTCGGCCAGCCTTTTCAGGTAGGAAAGAACCTCACCTGCACGGCGGTTTTTCATCATTTCGCACCGCAAGGCGGGGTTGGTGGTATGCACCGATATATTGATGGGGGAGATGTGCATGTTGATGATGCGGTCGATATCCTTGTCACGCAAATTCGTTAACGTGACGTAATTTCCGTGTAAAAAGGAGAGCCTTGCATCGTCATCCTTAAAGTAAAGCGAGGGGCGCAGGCCCTTGGGCAGCTGATCGATAAAGCAAAAAATGCAGCGGTTGGCGCAGGTGCGCTTTTTGTCCATCAGGGGTGTTTCAAAGGAAAGACCGATGTCGTCGTACACGTTCTTTTTCAGGGTGAGGGTAAGCGGCGCACCGTCGCGTAAAAGCGAAAGGG
>JAZOSC010000133.1:0-4326 GCA_045656925.1 Eubacteriales bacterium
CCGACGACGTTGAAATAGTCGCCGTCAAGCCCCTTAATAAAGAGGGAGGCAAGTCCCTGCACGGCATAGGCGCCCGCTTTATCAAACGGCTCGCCACTTGCAAGATACCGGGCAATATCCGCTTCGCTCATTTTGGAAAAAACAACGCCTGTACGTTCGGCTGCGGTAAGCTCACTCGTGCCGCAGAGCAGGGCAACGCCCGATAGGACCTCGTGTGTGCTGCCTGCAAGCAAGCGGAGCATTCTGGCGGCATCGGCAGCGTTCACTGGCTTGCCGAGGATTTCACCTGCGGCCGCCACGACGGTATCCGCGGCAATAACAAGAACGTCCTCGCTCCATTCGCCCTGCTTTATGAGCAGGTCGCGCACGGCACGCCCCTTGCGGAGCGCCAGCTCGGTTACGAGCGCGGCAGGATTTTTTTCTGTGCTATACTCATCGGCATCTGCGCTGATGATTTCAAACTGTACGCCGAGCATGGTAAGAATTTCACGGCGGCGTGGCGATTTGGAGGCAAGAATGATACGCATTATTTCGTACCCGTTGAGCCAAAGCCGCCTGTACCGCGTGCGGTTTCGTCCAATGCATCGCAAACGGTAAAGTCTGCGGCGTATACGGGCATGAACATCATCTGTGCAATGCGGTCGCCGCGTGCCACGACGAAGTCCTCGTGCCCCGTATTGTGCAGGCTGACGCCGATTTCGCCGCGGTAGTCGGCGTCAATCACGCCAATGCCGTTTGACAGGCGAATGCCCTTTTTGCAGGCAAGGCCGCTGCGAGGGGCTAAAATTGCAACCACGTCAGCGCTTTCGGGCGCAATGGCAATGCCTGTGGGAATGAGTGCACGCTCGCCGGGTGCAATGGTGACGGCAGCACCCTCGTCAAGGGCGGCGCGCAGGTCTACGGCGGCAGAGCCGTCGGTTGCGTAGGTGGGGGCTTCCATGCCGCGGGTAAGCTTGATTTTAACAGGAATTTTCATCAGTGGAAATCCTTTCGTATATTGTTGGCTTTATTGTACCATATTGTGGGGAATAAAGCAATAAAAAACCGAAAATTGCTGTCCGCAGTCTTGCATTTTGGCATAGGTTGCGGTAAAATAGAACAGATGGATAGAGAAAGGAAGCAAAAATATGACTGATCTCGAGCAAAAGCAACAAGAAAAGCGTATACGTATGCTGGAAGCACCCGCAAGAGGCCTGATTTGCCGTCTTGCCGTGCCGTCTGTCATCAGTATGTTGGTCACTACCTTTTATAATATGGCAGATACCTTCTTTGTCGGCAAGCTTGACAACACCAGTGCTACGGGCGCGGTGGGCGTGGTCTTTTCTCTAATGGCGATTATTCAGGCAGTCGGCTTTTTCTTTGGCCATGGCAGCGGCAATTATATTTCGCGCAAGCTGGGCAGCGGAGAGAGCGATGAGGCAGAGGTAATGGCGATTACCAGCTTCGTCTGGGCGCTGATTGCAGGTGCGGCCATGACCTTGGTAGGCCTGCTTTTGCTCAAGCCGCTGGCAGGTCTGCTGGGTGCTACGCCAACGATTCTGCCCTATGCCATTGATTATATGTGGGTGATTCTGCTGGGCGCACCGCTGATGACCGCCTCGCTGGTGTTGAATAATCAGCTGCGCTTTCAGGGGAACGCCGTGTATGCCATGGTTGGTCTTTGCACGGGAGCTGTACTGAATATTGCGCTCGATCCGATTCTGATTTTCGGCTTTGATATGGGTGTTATGGGTGCTGCGGTTGCCACGGTAATCAGTCAGGCAGTCAGCTTCGTACTGCTGTTGGTTGGTTGCGCGCGTGGTGACAGCATTAAGCTCCGCCCTCGCCGCTTCAGCCTTCGCGGTTGTTACCTTGCAGAGATTGCACGCGGCGGAACGCCCTCGCTTGGCAGGCAGGGGTTGAACAGCGTGGCCGTGATGTGCCTGAATAATATGATGGGCGTCTACGGAGATCCTGCCATCGCTGCAATGGCGATTGTTTCCCGTATTACCATGTTTATCAGCTCCGCCATGATTGGCTTCGGACAGGGCTTTCAGCCCGTATGCGGCTTTTCCTACGGAGCAGGGAAATACGAGCGCGTGCGCGAGTCCTTTTATTTCTGTCTGCGGGTGTCGGCTATTTTCCTGCTTGCCTGCAGCGCGGTTGGGTTTTTCGCGGCGCCGCAGCTGGTTTCGCTTTTCCAGCGGGGAGATGCGGAGGTCTTGCGTATTGGCGCACTTGCCCTGCGCTGTCAGCTTATTACACTGCCTGTCATGTCCTATGTCGTGATGGCGAATATGATGCTTCAGACCATTGGGCGCGTGGGCAGTGCCACCGTGCTTGCTACGGCAAGGCAGGGGCTTTGCTTTATCCCCGCCGTGCTCGTGCTGCCGCGCTTTTTCGATATGTGGGGTGTTCTGCTTGCCCAGTCTGCCGCTGACGTGGTGGCGTTGATGATTGCGCTGCCTATTACCATTGCGGTTTTGCGCGAAATGCGCGTGGCTGCAAAAACGGGTAAAATTTTAAAGTAAAATCAAAAAAGACCGCCCTCGGCGGTCTTTTTATTATGTGAGCAACGGCGCAACTGCCGCAAATACGCGCACGGCAACCTCATCAGGTGTGCCGTCTGCATCAATCACGGCAACGGCGTCGTCAAGTGATGCAAATACGCGATGAAAGGTTTCACGGAACAGGGTAAGTGTTTCTTCTTTTTCGTAAATTTCCGTTGCCTCGCCACGGGAGCCGATGCGTGCCAGGGCGGCCTTTGGCTCCATATCAAGGAAGATGCACAGGTCGGGCTTGCGGATATCGGGGCAATCGCAGTTCATGCGGCGCACCCACTCGTAATCCGTAAGGCTTCCCTGATAGGCAAGCGAGGAGTAATAATAGCGGTCGGAAATGATATCTGTGCCTTTCGCAAGCGTTTCCTCAATGCCATCCTTACCCACGTTGTGATAAATACGGTCAAGGGTAAAGAGTGCGGCCATTTCGGTTGCGGTGCGGGCATCCTTGCCTGAGAGCGCCTCGCGCAGCATCCTGCCCGTTTTGCCTTCGGTAGGCTCGGCGGTGGCAGCTACCGTGCGTCCGATGGAGGTCAGCTTGTCGCAGAGCATACGGAGCTGTGTGCTTTTGCCGCAGCCGTCAATGCCCTCAAATACGATAAATAAAGGGTTCGACATAGAGAATCTCCTTTGATGATACTGTATCTATTGTAGCATTTGCGGCGTGGCTTGTCAAGGAAGCGGGCGCATTTCGGGCGAAAACTTGACAGGTGTGTGGATTTGTGATAAAATAGGAGGTGTTATTTTTATGAAACAAAACGAAGGGGAGGGGTTAAAATGGCAGAGCTGATGCATACGCTCGGGCACGTTCTTTTGCATGCCGTTAAGGATACAGCGCTTGTTTTGCCCTTTCTTTTTTTAACCTACGCCCTGATGGAGCTTTTGGAGCATCGCGCGGGTGAGCGCGTGCTTGGTACGGTGCGCCGCGCGGGGAAAGCGGGGCCCCTGATTGGCGCGGCACTTGGCCTTTTGCCACAGTGCGGCTTTTCCGCCGCTGCCGCAGGCTTGTTTGCGGGCAGAGTGGTTACCTTTGGTACACTGCTTGCCGTTTTTCTTTCCACGTCGGACGAGATGATTGCCGTTTTCCTCGGCGCAGGCTTGCCGCTCCGCGTTATTTTGGTTACGCTGGCAGTTAAATTCGTGGTGGCGGCGCTGCTGGGTTTTTTGGCGGATATCCTTCTTCGCAAGCGACAGGCGGCGATGCAGGTAGAGGAGCTTTGCGAGGCAGAGGGCTGTCATTGTGAGGAGGGCGGCGTGCTTCGCTCGGCACTTCATCATACCTTACATATTGCCGCGTTTGTTTTTGCAGTAAATCTTCTGCTTGGCAGTGCCTTGGAATTTGTTGGTGCTGAGAAAATTGCCTCCTTGCTTGGGGGAGTCCCTGTGCTTTCACAGGCTGTGGCGGCGCGTGTCGGGCTTATTCCCAACTGTGCGGCATCTGTTGCCGTGGCCACGCTTTACGCCAAGGGCGTGCTTTCCGCAGGTGCGATGATGGCGGGGCTTCTTACGGGTGCGGGTGCAGGCTTACTCGTTTTGTTTCGCACAAACAGAAGGGTAAAGGAAAACCTCATTTTTGTCAGCGTGCTTTTCCTTGTCAGCGTGCTTTTTGGCTGCCTCTTTGATTACACGGGGCTTGCTGTTTTGCTGGGACTTGGAGTTTTAAAATAACAAGAATCCCCCTGCTGGGCAGGGGGATTCTTGTTAGGAACGGCCTGACGAGGCGAAGAAGCCGCGTTTTTTGCGTTGTGAAATATGACGGGACGGGTCTGGTTTCAACCCTACATAT
>JAZOSC010000134.1:0-5834 GCA_045656925.1 Eubacteriales bacterium
AATACGCGGCGCAATCTGGAGCTTACCGAAACCATGCGCCAGAAGGAAAAGCGCGGCACACTGCTCTGGGTGCTTGATAAGACCAAAACCGCACCCGGCGCACGCCTGCTTCGCTCTTACGTGGAGCATCCGCTGTTGTCGGTTGCCGAAATTACGCGCAGACAGGGTGCGGTGAAGGAGCTTTTTGACAGCTACATGCTCCGTGAGGATATTGCCGCCCTGCTTGCCTCAGTGCTTGACCTTGAGCGTCTGATTACCCGTATTGTTTACGGCAGTGCCAATGCCAAGGATCTGCGTGCTGTGGCCGCAACCGTTTCTGTTTTGCCGGAGCTGCGCCGTATTCTGTCTGCTTGTCGCAATCGCGAGCTTGTCCGTATTTATGAGGAGCTGGATGACCTTACCGATATTCATGACCTTATTGACGCCGCCATTGACGAGAATCCCCCCTTTGTATTGCGTGAGGGAGGCCTGATTCGCGAGGGCTTTTCTGCCGATGTGGATTATCTGCGCGGCGTGATGAAGGACGGCAAGAGCTGGATTGAGCGCGTTGCCGCCGAGGAGCGTGAGCGTACGGGTATCCGCACCCTGAAGATTGGCTACAACAGAGTATTCGGCTATTATATCGAGGTGTCTAAATCCTATGTCGACCAGGTGCCCGATACTTACATCAGAAAGCAAACGCTGACGGGCGGTGAGCGTTATATTACCGAGGAGCTGAAGGATATGGAGGCTACCATTCTGGGTGCCGCCGATAAGGTCTGCTCGCTTGAATATGAAATTTTTCAGGATATTCGTGCCCGTGTTGCCGAGGCGGGGGAGCGCATCCAGCGCGTGGCAACCTGTCTGGCAGAGCTTGACGTGTATCTTTCCCTTGCAACCGTTGCTGCCAAAAACAGATACGTCTGCCCCGAGGTGGATTGCGGCAGCGAGATTTACATCAAGGATGGCCGCCATCCCGTGGTGGAGCAGTTTGTAAGGGATACTTATTTTGTGCCAAACGATGCACTGCTTGATACAGACCGCAACCGCCTGATGCTGATTACAGGTCCCAACATGGCAGGTAAATCTACTTATATGCGTCAGGTCGCACTGATTACCCTGATGGCGCAGATCGGCTCCTTTGTGCCTGCCGCAGAGGCGCGCATCGGTATTGTGGACAAGCTGTTCACGCGCGTGGGTGCTTCCGATGATCTTGCATCGGGGCAATCCACCTTTATGCTTGAAATGACCGAGGTTGCTTATATTCTGAAAAACGCTACGCGCAAGAGTCTGATTATCTACGATGAGGTAGGGCGCGGCACCAGCACCTTTGACGGCATGAGCATGGCGCGTGCGATTGTGGAATATACCGCAGGCAGAAAAATTGGTGCCAAAACCATGTTTGCCACCCACTATCACGAGCTGACCTCTCTCGAGGCGGAGCTTGCGGGTGTGGTGAACTATAATATTGCCGCCAAGAAGCGTGGGGATCAGATTACCTTCCTGCGTAAGATCGTGCGCGGCTCCACCGACGACAGCTACGGCATTGAGGTTGCGAAGCTTGCAGGCGTGCCGAATGAGGTCATTCGCCGTGCAAAGGAAATTCTCGCCACCGTTGAGGCTACGGCAAAAGTACTTTCCGCGCCCGATGCCGAGCGCGTTCTCCCCAAGGACGATACTGTCATCACGCTTGACGATTGTTTTGGCGCAGAGGTTCTTGATATGCTGCGCGCGGTCGACATCAACACCCTGTCCCCCTATGAGGCGATGAGCTTCCTCTTTGACCTCAAGAAGCGCCTTGCGTAAGGGGGAGTTATGGGAAAAATCAACGTACTATCCTTCGCTGTTGCCAACCTGATTGCCGCAGGTGAGGTTGTAGACCGTCCTGCATCGGTTATCAAGGAGCTTTTGGAAAATGCCATTGATGCAGGGGCAACGCGCATTACCGTAGAAATTCAGCAGGGCGGCGTTACCTATATGCGCGTGGCGGATAACGGCTGCGGCATTACGGCCGAGGATTTGCCTGTGGCGATTCGCCGCCATGCAACGAGTAAAATCAAGGATGCCGCTGACCTTGACGGCATCGCTACGCTGGGCTTTCGCGGAGAGGCGCTTGCCGCTATTGCCGCCGTCAGTGACCTGCGTATTATTACAAGAACGCCCGATGCGCCCTTCGGTACCTGTCTTTCGGCGCGTGCGGGCGAGGTTGTGGAGGTCACAGAGCAGGGGTGTCCCGTCGGCACCACCGTGATTGTGGAAAACCTTTTTGGAAACGTTCCTGCCCGTCGCAAGTTTTTAAAAAAGAATGTATCCGAGGCGATTGCCGTTACCACCTATGTTGAAAAAATCGCACTTTCCCGTCCTGATATCGCGCTCCGTCTGATTATTGACGGCACGATGAAGCTGGATACGGCGGGGGACGGCGATTTGCGCTCTGCGATGCACGCAGTCTTTGGCCGTACACTGGTTGCCGCTATGCTTCCCGTGAAGGGAACGGGAGAGGGCGTGACGGTCGAGGGCTATATCGGCACGCCCGATACGGCACGTCCCAAGCGCAATTATGAGAATTTCTTTATCAACGGACGCTATGTGAACTGCCGTACGGCGGCTGCCGCCGTCGAGCAGGCGTATACCTCGTTTATCCCACCCGAAAAATTCCCTTGCTGTGTGCTTGCCATTACCATCAATCCCGCGGCGGTGGACGTCAATGTTCACCCTGCGAAGCTTGAGGTGAAATTTTCAAACGAGCGCCCCGTGTTTGAGGCAGTGTATTCCGCCGTGCGTACCGCGCTGGAGGAAAATGTGGCAAGACCTGAAATGAAGCTTGCAAGCACAGCCATGCCTGCGGCGCACAATGCCTTTGTGCCCGTGGAGGAGGGTAGAAGGGAGTCTGTGGCACGTCGCCAGCTGACGATTGACCACGCGCCCACGCCTTCTCACAAAAGGGAGGAGCCTGCTGCCTTTTCCACGATGTCTGCGGCGGAATATGCTAAAAAATATACAGGCGGCGGCTTTGGAACCATTACAAGAGAGGGAACACCGACGCATTTGCGTACAGAGCTGCCCGATCATACTGTGCCTGCCACGCCCAAAGCCAACGAAGCGGTCGGTTTAAACGAACCGGCTCCTGCGGTAGAGTCTGCGCCATCTGCACCCCCTGCCGCATCCGTGGAGGCTGTACCTGCGGCAGAGCCCGTGAAGGCACCCGTCTGGCGCATCATCGGTGAGGCGTTTCATTCCTATGTGATTGTGGAGTGCGACGATAAGCTTCTTTTGATTGATAAGCACGCCGCGCACGAGCGTGTGCTTTTTGAAGGCTTGCGTGCGCGCATGAAGGAGCGCGTGGAATCCACCCAGCTGCTTCTGCTGCCGCTTTCCCTTGCTGTATCTGCCGTGGATGTCGCACTGCTTGAGGCCTATCGCACCGAAATTGAGGCAATAGGCTTTGCCCTTGCGTTTGACGCGCATTGCGTATCGGTCAGTGAAATTCCGGAGGGCATTACACCTGCCGCCGCAGCCGAGCTGCTGCTCTCCTTGCCCGCAACCCTACAGGCAGGGGAGGGGAATGCCGCGCTCTCGCGTGAAATTCTGTTTGAAAAAGCACTTTATCAGGGTGCCTGTAAGGCGGCCATTAAGGCGGGGCGCGAATATCCGCCTGAATACGTGGAGTGGCTTGTCGGCAAGCTGATGGAGCTGCCCGATATTACCGTCTGTCCGCATGGCAGACCTGTGGCCATGGTACTGTCGCATGCCGCGATAGACCGCCAGTTCAAGAGATAATCTGTGCAACGCGTAGCTGCTTCATACCGTGCGGTCGGCTCTGCTTGCTTCTCTTTTCTTTATTTAACGATGGCTCAAACTGTATTTTTGAGTCCGAAAGGATATTTTATGTCAAAGGCTTATGAGGTTTTAAAAAAGGACGGGCGCGCAAGGCGCGGTGTGCTGCATACCGTGCATGGCGATATTCCTACGCCTGTCTTTATGAACGTGGGTACCTGTGCCGCCATCAAGGGCGGCGTATCCACTGTGGAGCTTGAACAAATTAACTGTCAGGTGGAGCTGTCAAACACCTACCACCTGCACATTCGCCCGGGTGACGGTCTGATTCGTGAGATGGGTGGTCTGCACAAGTTTATGAATTGGAAAAGACCGATTCTTACCGACAGCGGTGGCTTTCAGGTATTTTCGCTTTCCTCGCTCCGTAAGATAACCGAGGAGGGCGTGCATTTTGCCTCTCACGTAGATGGCAAGCGCATTTTTATGGGGCCTGAGGAGAGCATGCAGATTCAGTCCAATCTTGCTTCCACCATTGCCATGGCCTTTGATGAGTGCGTGGAAAACCCTGCCCCTTATGATTACGTGAAGGATTCCATCGCACGCACCTACCGCTGGCTGGTGCGCTGCAAGGCGGAAATGGCGCGCCTGAATGCGCTGCCCGATACCATCAACAGGCACCAGATGCTCTTTGGCATCAATCAGGGCGGCACCTATGAGGATCTGCGCGTGGAGCATATGAAAATGATTGCCGCGCTTGACCTCGACGGCTATGCCATCGGCGGCCTTGCCGTGGGTGAGGCAACCGAGGAAATGTACCGCATTATTGACGTAGTAGAGCCGCATATGCCCGAGGATAAGCCCCGTTACCTGATGGGTGTCGGCACGCCCTGTAATATTCTTGAGGCAGTGCATCGCGGCGTCGATTTCTTTGACTGTGTCATGCCCTCGCGTAATGCCCGTCACGGCAGTCTGTTTACCTGGCACGGTAAAATGACGCTGATGAATGAAAAATATGCGCGTGATGACCGTCCGATTGATGCTTCCTGCGGCTGTCCCACCTGCCGCAACTATTCGCGCTCCTATCTCCGCCATCTGTTGAAGGCCAAGGAATCGCTGGGTATGCGTCTGGCTGTGACGCACAATCTTTATTTCTATAACGAGCTAACGCAGAAAATCCGTGATGCTCTTGACGGCGGCTACTTTGAGAGCTTTTATCAGAAGTACCGCACTGTTCTGGGTGAGCGCAGCACCGATTAAGGCGCCGTACACCCGTCAATACTTGAACATATCTCTTACTAAAAAGGAGCTTTTATGATAGAACAATCCTTGCTGGCAGAGCTTTTGTCGATTGCGGTATCAACCGGCGGTGATTTTGCCGAGGTCTTTGCCGAGCGTGAGCATGCCACCCGTATTCATTTTCTCTCGGATAAGGTGGAAAGCATTCGCGACCAGGTGATTTCCGGCGTCGGCATCCGTGTATTTGAGGGGACAAAAACCTATTACGCCTCTACCACAGATACCTCGCGTGAGGGGCTTCTCGCCTGTGCCGCCGCCGTGGCGGGTGCCGTGGGCGAGGACGGAGACAGACGCACTGTTATGCTCACGCCGGACAGCGTCGCGAGCCGCACGAAAATCGGGCGCTATCCCGATGACGTTGCCACTCGTGAAAAAACCGATTTGCTGCGTGAGGCGTGTGTTGCAGCCAAGGAAACCGACAGCCGTATTGCACAGGTTGACGGCAGCTATTTAGACAGTGACCGCAGTATTCTCGTTGCCAATACCGAGGGGCTTTGCCGCACAGACCGTAAGGTGCGTACGCGTATTGCGGTATCGGCGGTTGCCTCGGCCGCAGGTGAGAACCAATCGGGCTTTTACGGCCCCGGCGGCGGTGTCGGCATTGAGTTTTTCGATGCCGTATCTCCCGCCTCTGTCGGCAGACGCGCCGCGGCACAGGCAATCACCAATCTTACGGCTGCCTACTGTCCTGCCGGCACGATGACCGTGGCGATTGAAAACGGCTTTGGCGGTGTAATTTTTCATGAGGCCTGCGGCCATTCGCTGGAGGCGACCTCGGTTGG
>JAZOSC010000135.1:0-8960 GCA_045656925.1 Eubacteriales bacterium
TCACGGGGCAACGCAAAAAGGAGGTCGCCCCGTGAGTCTTGTCGATGAAGATAGACCAAACCTTGCGGTTAGTGTTGTTGAGCTATCACACGCAAGCGTGTCAACTACTCCCCCACGGAATATGAGGGAATTATAGCACAATTTTTGCCAATTGTCAAGTCCTTCAAGCGTGCGTTATGATAAAAGATGTTTTCATGGAAATCCGCATCATGGTTATTGACTTTTTATTCTTTTATATGCTACAATAAAAATATAAGACAAACTTCGACAAAAGGAGATATGGATATGTTTGGTTTTGGTAAGAAAAAGAAGATGAAGGCCGAGGCCGCACGTCGCGCAGCCGAGGAGCAGGCTGCGGCAGAAGCAAAGGCGGCAGCAGAAGCAAAGGCGGCAGCAGAAGCCAAGGCGGCAGCAGAGGCCAAGGCAGCAGCAGAGGCAAAGGCAGCAGCAGAAGCAAAGGCGGCGGCAGAGGCCAAGGCAGCAGAGGAAGCCAAGGCAGTAGCAGAGGCAAAGGCAGCAGCAGAGGCCAAGGCGGCAGCAGAAGCAAAGGCAGCAGCAGAGGCCAAGGAAGCAGCAGAGGCAAAGGCGGCAGCAGAGGCCAAGGCAGCAGCAGAAGCAAAGGCAGCGACAGAGGCAAAATCGGCGAAAAAGGCTGTGAAGAAGGCGCCTGCAACAAAGGCCCCTGTTGAGGAGGTCGCGCCTGCACCGTTGACGGGTGCGCGCTTTGAAATCAAGCGCACCTCAGATGGCAAGTACGTGTTCAATGTTCGTGCCGCAAATACGCAGATTATTGCAAGATCGCAGACCTATAGCTCAATGGCTGCTTGCAAAAACGGCATTGCCAGCGTTGGCGCCAATGCTGCGATTGCCGCGATTGAGGATCAGACGCTGCAAACCATCAATGAGGAAAGATGCCCCAAGTTCCAGATTTATTTTGACAAGGCGGGGCAGTATCGCTTCAACCTGATTGCAACCAACGGTAATAATATTCTTTCCTGTACGCAGGGTTATACGCAGAAGGCAAGCTGTAAAAACGGAATCCGCAGCGTCATTACCAACGCGAACGCACCGATTGAAATCATTCGTGAGGAAAAATAATGAAAAAACGACCGCCCACGGCGGTCGTTTTTTCATTGCTTGATGGGGAAAAGCGCGGCGATGGCACGCTTGTATTCTGCCTTATCCGTGATGATGTTGAGCGCGGCAAGCAGCGCGTTTGGCGTCATATCGGCAGGGAGCGCGAATCTGGCGGCAAGCATGTTTCGCTTCTCGGCGGCTCCTGCCTGACCTGTCAGACCGTCCTCATAAAAATCCGCCTTGGTGATAGAGGCTTTGCCCAAGGGCATTTCACCTGTAAAGGGTAAAAGCAGCTTGTAAAGCACATTGTTATCCTGTCCTTCCACGCCCAGAAGGCCTGCGGCGGAGGGGGCTTGTTTTCTTGCTTCCTTGCCCTTCGTTTGCGGGACGTAAAGGGGGATAAGCCGATTCTTTGGAATGGCGGAGGTGATGTGTGCGCGAATCAGTGTGCCTGCGCCATCGGGATCGGTCAGCACGATAATGGGCGTGCGTGCGGCAAGGGCGCGGAGCAGGGCCAATTTTTCCTGCTTTTTGAAAATGCCGAAGCCGTCGGTGGTGATGATTTGTCCTTCCATAACCGAAAGCAGACGCAAACGGTCATATTTTCCTTCTACCACAACGGGGTAGGGGATCTTTAATTTTTCCATACCGTTTTGCTCCTTTCGGGTGAATTCAGAGAAAATACCATAAAAGCACCGCGCTTCCCAGGAAGATGCGCCACGCGCCAAAGGGGGCAAGCCCGTGGCGGCGCACAAAATCCAGCAAAAAGCGAATCACGATGAGAGAAACGAGAAATGCGGTCAGCGTGCCCACACCCAGCAGCAGCCATTCCTCACAGGAGAGCAGATGGCCTGCGGCAAAGAATTTGAGGCACTTGAAAAGGGCAGCTCCCGCCATTGTGGGAATGGCGAGGAAAAAGGAAAATTCTGCCGCGGCAGGGCGCGTTAAGCCAAGGATACTGCCGCCAAGCAGAGTCGCGCCTGAGCGCGAGGTGCCGGGTATCAGCGCAAGCGATTGGAAAAAACCAATGGCCACGGCCCCGCCTGTACCAATTTCATCGCAGAGCGGCTTCTGATGCAGAAGCCTTTGCGGAATGAGGAATAACAGTCCGTAAAAAACAAGTGTAATGCCTACCGTTAAGGGGTGAAACAGCCATTTATCCAGAAAATCTCCCAAAAGCGCGCCAAGCAGTGCGGCAGGCAGGGTAGCGAGCAGTATTTTGCCCCAAAGCCGCCACGTGGCCTGTTTTTCGGCAGCGGATTTGGTTTTGCCCAGTGGGCAAAGCCTTTTCCAAAACAAAAGGGGGACGGCGGCGATGGCGCCCAGCTGTATCACGACCTCAAAAAGCGAGAAAAAGGCATCGTCAAGGGTGAAGGGCAGCAGCGCGCGCAATAAAATGAGGTGCCCTGTTGAGGAAACGGGCAGCCACTCGGTCACACCCTCAAGAATTCCGAAAAGCAGGGCAAGCAACAGACTGTAAAGCATAAAACGCTCCTTTCGGTGGTTTATTTACGTCTGTTTGTTCGTCCTGTTTAATCCTTTTTCCTGCCACCCTCGCGGCGAATGGTGGCGGCATATGCGGCTGCGGCCTGCTCTGTCTTATTGTCGCCATAGATGTAATATTTTTTGTGGGCAAGGTCGTCGGGCAGGTATTGCTGCTTTACGTAGTGGTAGGTATAGTCGTGCGGATAGCGGTAGCCGCGGAAAAGGGGTGATTGCAGATGTGTGGGTACGGTGGTGCCCAGGCCCGCATCAATATCGGCGCGTGCTGCCGCAACGGCCTGATAGGCCGAATTGGATTTGGGTGCGGTGGCCAGCAGCAGCGCGGCATTGGCAAGCGGGATCTGTGCTTCGGGCAGTCCCAGCTCCATCGCGCTTTCACAGCATGCGCGCGTAATGGCGGCAGCCTGCGGATAGGCGAGCCCCACATCCTCGGAGGCAATGACCTGTAAGCGACGGCAAAGCGAGATGAGATCGCCTGCGGCAACCAGCTTTGCCACGTAAAAGGCGGTGGCGTCAGGATCGGAGCCGCGAATGGATTTTTGCAGGCAGGAGAGCAGGTCGTAATGTGCATCGGTATCAAAGTTGCCAACCTTCACGTGGAAGGTGTCAACCGCTTCCTTTGTGATAGCAGAGCTTGCACCCTCGGCACTTGCGGCAAAATAGCCGTTTTCGAGAAGCCCGATGCCGCGGCGCACGTCGCCCCGTACCAGGGCGGCAATATAAGCAAGCACGTCACCGTCGGCGGTGACGGCGGTCGCATGCTCCTCGTTCAGTCTGGTCAGCGCACGCGACAGTGCGGGCGTCATTTCCGTTGCAGGCACGGGCTTGAATTCAAAGAGCGAGGAACGCGAAATGATGGCGTTGTAGATGTAAAAATGCGGATTTTCGGTGGTGGATGCAATCAGTGTGACACGGCCGTCCTCCATATATTCGAGAAGGGCCTGCTGTTGCTTGCGGTTAAAGTACTGAATCTCATCAAGGTACAGGAGAATGCCGCCCGCACCGAAGATATTATTGGTTTCGGCAAGTGCAGCCTTGACCTCGGCAAGCGTTGCAGAGGTGCAGTTGAAGCGGCGGAATACCATGCCCGACATCTTCGCAATAATGGCGGCGGCGGTGGTCTTGCCCGTGCCGGGCGGGCCGAAGAAGATCATGTTGGTGACACGGCCGCTTTCCACCATACGGCGAATGACGCCGCGCGGGCCGAAAAGATGCGTTTGTCCGACAATGGCGTCAAAATGATCGGGGCGAAGCAGGTCAGCAAGCTGTTCGTTTCTCATAACGTCCTCTTTCAATTGCCCGCGCGGAGAATATCACCCTCGTTGACAGGGACGGGCAGTCTTGTATAAAAAATCATCAGGGGGTGGGGGGCAGATGCAATGGGATTGCCCGCCTCGTCATAAAGTTCGGTAACGGTGGTGGGAATACCCACACGGCCGGGGGTAAGAAGCTCCGCAGTGTCACCAACCGACAGCTTGTTGCGCTGACGGAAGCGGCAGAGCACGCCTGCCTCCGTAACAGGGGCAAGCCCCGTCGGCAGGGGGGCTTGTGCGGTCGCAAGTGCAAAGTATGCCTTTTCGCGGATATAGCCGAGGGTGGTTGTCATATGGGGCACCTCGCGCGGATCATCAAACCAATAGCCCGTGCAGTATTCGCGGTGTGACACGCTTTCTACCTCGCGGTAAAGCGCTTCGTCAAAGGTGTATTCCGCAGGATTCTTCAGGTAGGCATCAATTGCCATGCGGTAGGCATTTGTGATCACGGCGGTGTAATAGGCACTTTTCATGCGCCCCTCGATTTTAAAGGAGCTGATGCCCGCCTCAATCAGCTCCGGTACATGGCGCAGCATGCACATATCCTTCGAGGACATGATAAAGGTGCCGTTTTCGTTCTCAATGACAGGCAGATGCTCATCGGGGCGTTTTTCCTCTACGATGGTATAGCTCCAACGGCAGGGCTGCGCACAGGCACCGCGATTGGCATCACGGCCGGTAAACTGATTGGAGAGCATACAGCGGCCGCTGTAGGATACGCACATGGAGCCGTGGACAAAGGCCTCCAGCTCCACTGCGGGGGGAAGCGTGGCGCGGATCTCACGCACCTCCGCAAGCGTTAATTCCCGTGCCAGCACAAGGCGCTTTGCGCCTAATGCTGCATAGGCTCTTGCAGCTGCAGGACTGACAATGCTGGATTGGGTGGAAATATGTATCTCCATATCGGGCAGGATTTCTCTGACCGTTTGTAAAACGCCCAGGTCGGTCACGATGACGGCATCAATACCAATATCCCTGATGGCGGTGAGATATTCACGCAAACGGGGGTATTGCGCTGCGTGCGGCATGGTATTGACGGTCAGATAGAGGCGCTTGCCTGCGGCATGGGTAAGCGCGGCGGCTTGCGCCAGCTCCTCATCGGTAAAGTTGTCTGCGGCAGAGCGCATGCCAAAGGCCTTGCCCGCCAGATAGACAGCGTCGGCGCCAAAGCGGAGTGCCGCGCGTAGTTTTTCCATATTTCCCGCAGGGGAAAGCAATTCGGGTTTCATGCTGCCGCCTTTCTGCCCTGTATGGGCCTTAATACTCTTGTATATTATAGAGTATTTTCGCCGGTCTGTCAAGAAAAAGACTGTCGGCGTGTAGAAATCGGCAGAAAAGGGTAAACTTGACTATAAGTCGGGTGCGTGCTATAATAGGACTGATGGGCACCCGCAGGGGGTGCTTATGGAAAAAACGGGCCTGCGGCGGAGCTGTTACCGCCTTTTCTGCTTTTGCAGGAGGATTCATACCGTTCGTTTGTTTATCGCGCTGCTTGCCGTGGGCGAGCTGGCCTTTTTTGTTGCTGTGATGCTTGGCGGAGAGGACGCCTTTTTAGCGGTCTTTTTCAGGCGGTGTGCTGACCAGCATATGGATTTTTTTCATTCTCTGCGTGATGCGGCGCAGGGAGCGGCGGTGTACAGTGAGCGCCGTGTCATCTACCCGCCGCTTGCCAATGCTTTGCTATGGCTTATTTCACGCGCCCTGCCCGATTATTATCTGCAAACAGGGAAGGAAACGGGGATTCTTTTGTGGCGTCACGTGCCTGCCGCCATGCTGGCATATCTCTTTTTTGCCGTTTTCGGCCTGGTGATGCTCTCGCTTCTGATACAGGGAGAGCCACACAAAAAGGGAGAGCGTACGATATTGGCGCTCCTGCTACCCTGTTCCTTGCCCTTGCTGTTTATGCTGGAGCGCGGCAATATCGTTTTACTTGCCCTTCTGCCGCTTTTGCTGTATATGCGGTTTTACGAGGAGGACAATCCCGTGCGCCGTGAGATCGGCTTGCTTGCGCTTGCTCTTTCGGCGGCCCTGAAGCTGTACCCCGCAATTTTCGGCCTTTCTCTCCTGCGCGACCGCCGCTATGCCGATGCGCTGCGTGCGGCACTTTATGCGCTTCTTTTATTCGTAATTCCCTCGCTTTTCTTCGGCGGGCCGTTTTTTTGCGGCTATTGGCTGATAAAAAATACCCTCTCCTATTCGGGGCAGACGGGGGCGAATGCGGTGGGAATGGTGACTGCACTCGGCGGCAGTGTTGCGCTGGGGCGTGCGCTTTTGCTCACGGCATATCTGCTGCTGTTTATTTTTGTAGCGGTATATACCCTCGCGGAGCCCGCACTCTGGCGTCGCTTTGCCGTAGCGGGTGCGTCGCTTTTGACCTTATCGTCGGTTTTTTCGGTTTACAATTGGGTATTGCTGCTGCCCGCGCTGCTGCTGCTTTTGAGAAAAGAACGGCTCACGGGTGATGAAATCCTGTATTTTCTTGCGTTATCGTTACCGTTCGCGCTTTTTTTGCCCAAGGTGTGGCAGGATCATGTTCTGATCGTGCTGCTGGCGACCATGCTGCTGCTTGCATGCCTGCGTCTGATCTTTTTGCTGAAGCGGGGGACGGTGCATCGCTTGTAGTTATTTTATGTACCCCCAAACGGGGCTATGTCAAGGAGAGTTTTTATGAAATATCAGGCTTGGTATCAACGGCATACGACATCGCTTGCAGGGCGTGTGGCGGTTGTCACAGGGGGCAACAGCGGCATCGGCTTTGAGGCGGCCAGGGGACTTTTGTATCTGGGTGCCTCGGTGGTGCTTGCCTGCCGCAATCAGGCGCGTGCCGCGGCCGCGAGGGAGAAGCTGCTTGCCGAATTTCCGGAAGGCGAGGTTGAGGTGCTGCTGCTTGACCTTGCGGCGCACGCATCCATTGATGCGTTTGTCGCAGAAATAGGAAAACGGTATAGGAAAATTGACCTTTTCATTCATTCTGCAGGGGTGTACTACCCCCGTGAGACGCATACGGCAGAGGGGCTTCCCATGACGGTGGGTGTGAATTACCATGGAACCGTGCGCCTTGCAGAGGCGGTTCTGCCCCTCATGGACGAAACGGGGAAAATGATTTTCACCACAAGCCTTGTCGACCGCTTCGGACGCGACCGCAGCGTAAAGGGAGAGGGCTATCGCGCATATGCAAAAAGCAAGCATCTGCTGTCGGCTTACGTGCTACATAAGGCAGGGGCGCGCAGGGCAGGGGAGCCTGCCTTTATTGCGGTGCATCCCGGCATCACCGCGACTGACCTGCTTTCTCCCGCAAAAACCACGCATAAGCCACTCTTTTCTCGCCTGGGACACGCTTTTTTATATCTTTTCACCCATTCTCCCGAAAAGGCTGCACTGACTGATATTTTTGCGGTGGCGAGGGGCGAAAACGGCGATTGCATCGGCCCGCGCGGGCCGTTTGGCATCAGCGGCTATCCGCGCAAAACTCGTTTTTGTGCGGCTGTGCGAAAAACCGCTGAAAAATAAAAAAAGCACTTGCTCCGCAGGCAAGTTTATGCTATACTAATAATTGTTTATGATACAGTTATGGGCACGCGCGCCCGAACGAGGAGGACTTTATGTTTCGCATCGGCTTTGACAATGAGGAATATATCCGCGCGCAATCGGCGCATATCCGTGAGCGTATCGCGCAGTTTGGCGGCAAGCTTTATCTTGAGTTTGGCGGCAAGCTTTTTGACGACCATCACGCCTCTCGTGTGCTGCCGGGCTTTGCACCTGACAGCAAGATTCGTATGCTGGTTGAGCTGGCGGCAGAGGCAGAGATTGTCATTGTTGTCAACGCCGCGGATATTGAAAAGAATAAGGTGCGCGGAGACCTCGGCATTACCTATGACCAGGATACCCTGCGTCTGATTGATGCTTTTCGCGATTTCGGCCTCTACGTCGGCAGTGTTGTGCTGACGCGCTATACAGGTCAGCCTGCTGCTGCCGCCTTTGCAAAGCGCCTCGAGGCACTGGGGCTTCGCGTATACCGCCATTTTCCCATTGCGGGCTACCCCTCCGACGTGCAGAAGATTGTGAGTGACGAGGGATACGGCCAGAACGAGTATATTGAAACCAGCCGTTCGCTGGTCGTTGTCACAGCCCCCGGCCCCGGCTCCGGCAAGATGGCGACCTGCCTTTCCCAGCTTTACCACGATAATAAGCGAGGAAAGCATTCGGGCTATGCAAAGTTTGAAACCTTCCCCGTCTGGAATCTGCCCTTAAAGCACCCCGTCAATCTCGCCTATGAGGCCGCAACCGCCGACCTGAACGACGTGAATATGATCGATCCGTTTCATCTTGAGGCCTACGGGAAAACCGCTGTAAACTACAACCGTGACGTGGAAATTTTCCCCGTGGTCAAGGCGATGTTTGAGCGGATTTACGGGGAGTGTCCCTATAAATCCCCCACCGATATGGGTGTGAATATGGCGGGCTATTGCATCGTGGATAACGATGCCGTTGTGGAATGTGCGCGTGACGAGATTCTGCGCCGCTATTATCACGCGCTCTGTGCAAGGCGCAAGGGCGATACCGACGGTGCTGATGCCGATAAAATCAAAATGCTGATGCAGCAGATGGGGCTTGACGCCACCGCGCGCCCTGCGATTGCCGCCGCAAAGGCACGTGCAGAGGAAACGGGCGAGCCTGCGGTTGCCATCGGACTGCTTGACGGACGCGTGGTGACGGGCAAGACCACCAAGCTTCTGGGTGCCGCCTCGGCAATGCTGTTGAATGCGCTGAAGGCGCTGGCGGGTATCCCTAAGCAGGTGAAGCTGATTTCCCCTGAAATTCTTACTCCCGTATCAAATCTGAAGGTAGAGCGCCTTGGTAACCAAAACCCCCGTCTGCATCTGGAGGAGGTGCTGATTGCACTCTCCATCTGTGCTGTGCACGAGGAAAATGCCCGCAAGGCACTCGACCAGCTCGGTCAGCTTCGCCATTGCGATGCACATTCTACCGTTATTCTTTCTCAGACTGATGAGAGCGTGCTGAAAAAGCTGGGCGTGCAGATGACCTGTGAGCCTGCCTATCAGACCA
>JAZOSC010000136.1:0-17110 GCA_045656925.1 Eubacteriales bacterium
AAGCACCGAAAGATAGGTATAGGCGCTGCGCGCAATCAGGATGCCCGTGTTGTGTAAAAAGCGCACACGGTTAAAGCCATCCTCCATAATCGCGTGCGCGTGTCGCTCCGCAAGTGCCTCAAGCACGCCCAGATTAGACAGGGTATGGTCAAGCCTACCCGAAAGGCCGCCAATGATGACGAAATCATCCGCCCCGCGAGAAAGTGCCAGGTCAACGGCAAGCTGGGTATCCGTCCGATCCTTTTCGGCAGGCACCTGCAAAATTTCTTCTGCCTGCGGCAGGTCTTCCATGCCGATAGAATCAAAGTCCCCCAGCAGCACCTGCGGTGTGATACCAAGGAGCAGGGCGTTGTGCCAGCCGCCGTCTGCGGCCACGGTCAGGTCACCCTCCTTGGGCTTACAGTGAATATTGGCGGGGTCAATCACGCCACCTGCAAATATGTATGCACGCATTATTTCTTATCCCATTCCTTTTTATTTTTCAGCTCCTCATACATTGCAAGAAAGCCGCGATGGCGCGAGGGAGAAATTTCCCCATTCCTCACCGCCTGCAGAATGGCACACCCCTCCTCCTTGGTATGTGTGCATTTGGTATAACGGCAGGTGCCGACATAAGGCGCAAACTCACGCATTGCAAAGGGCAAATCCTCCTTGGTGAAAAAATCAAAGCGGACAAAATCAAGCATGCTGAAGCCGGGAGTATCCGCAACATAGCCCTCGCCCACAGGATAAAGCTCCACGCGGCGCGTGGTGTGCTTGCCGCGCGCAATCTTATGGCTGATTTCACCTGTTTCAAGCCCCAGGTCAGGATACAGCGCATTCAGCAGCGTGGACTTTCCCACGCCCGAAGCGCCTGAAAAGGCAGCGATACGGTCGCCCAGGTTTTCCGCAATCCACGCGCGAAGCTCATCAATCCCCTCTCCCTTAAGCGAGGAAATGGTAAAGACTGTAAAGCCTGCTTTTTCATAAATTTCACAAAGCTCGGCCGCACGGGCAGGTGCAATGTCACGCTTGCAAATCACCAGCACGGGCTCAATGTCGTTGTGCTCAGCAATAGCAATCAGCTTATCAACCGTTTCTGTGACAGGGTCGGGCTTTGCCGCCGCAAAGGTAATGAAAAGCACACCGAGGTTTGCCATCGGCGGACGAATCAGTGCATTCCGACGTGTCAATATCTCTGCAATAACCACACCGCCGCCGTCATCGCTATTCTGCGGTGCTTCTGCTGCATAACGGGCCACGGCGGTATCATCATACTGCACACGGACAAAATCACCAACCAAGGGTGAGATTCCCTTGATACGGAAATTGCCCTTGGCACGCGAAAAAACAGTGGCACCCGATAAGGGCGTGTCACCTCTTTGCAGTAATATCTCATACAGTCCGCCCACGCCGCGGATCACCCTGCCCTGCTCCTCGTATTGCATACCGTTTCCCTTCTAAAAAATAAATGCCAGCACACTGCCGAGCAAGCCCGTGACAAACAGGCCCACAACCAGCAAAAACACCAGCACAAAAAGCGCCAGCAGATTGGCTATGATGAGTCTGCGTACGGTGCCCGACCGTTTTTTTCTGTTTGTTTGCAAGGCGATATCTCCTTTTTGAAATTCGCCCTTATTTTACCCCATTCAGGGCTTTTTTATTGCATATCGCCCTCGATCTGTGCGGCGCGGCGCAGCTGACCGCAGGAGGCATTGATGTCAGCACCCAGACGGCGCCTGATGGTGGCACGGATGCCGTTTTCCTCCAACACCGCAGCAAAGCGCGAAACCGCCTGTGCCGAGGCACGGCGGAAGCCTGTTTCAGCAACCTCATTCACGGGAATGAGATTCACATGAATCGGCATGGTGTCGGTACGCGTACGCAACGCACGGTTCAGAACCTGCGCGAGATTTTTTGCTGCGGCAGGGGCATCGTTTTTCCCTGCAATAAGCGTATACTCAAAGGAAATGCGCCTGCCTGTCACGGCATAGTAGCGACGGCAGGCGGCAAGCAGCTCGGCTACGCCATAGCGACGGTTAACGGGCATAATGGCGCTGCGCGTTTCATCATCTGCCGCGTGCAGTGAAATGGAAAGTGTGATGGGCAAAGAAAGCTGTGCCAGCGCATCAATCTTATCCACCAGACCGCAGGTAGAAAGTGAAATGTGTCGATAACCGATGTTCACCCCCTCGGAATGATTCACCAAGCGTAAAAACTTCACTACGTTATCAAAATTATCAAGCGGCTCGCCAATTCCCATCATCACAATGCCGCCAATGCGCTCGCCGCTGTCACGTGCCGCAGCAATCACCTGCCCGACAAGCTCACCCGGCGTAAGATTACGCACGCGTCCGCCGATGGTAGAGGCACAGAATTTGCATCCCATTGCACATCCTACCTGCGAGGAGATGCAAATGGTGGTGCCATGCTCATAGTGCATCAGCACGCTCTCCACGGCGTTGCCGTCGGAAAGCTGAAACAGATATTTGACAGTGCCGTCAATGGCAGATACAAGCTTGCGGCAAATCTGCGGCAGATAAAACTCCGCAACCTCCGCCAGACGCTCGCGCGTCTTTTTACCGATGTTAGTCATTTCCGCAGGAGAGAGGCCGCGATGCAGCTGGGAAAATATCTGCCCTGCGCGATAGCGCGGCTCACCAAGCGAAAGAAGCAGTGCCTCAAGCTCCTCCTTTTCAAGAGAGAGCAAATCTCTTTTTTGTTCCATCATAATTCCTTATGTTCTTTTCAGCTTCGCAATAAAGAAGCCGTCTGTTCCGTGTCGGTCGGGTGTCAAGGTCAGCATGCCCTCGCTATGTATTTCACCTACCGTAAAGGGCGCAAGTGTAAACTCGGGGTGCGCTTCAAGGAAAGCCTCGACCTGCCACTCATTCTCCTCAGGCAGAAGCGTGCAGGTGGAATACAGCAATACGCCGCCCTCCCTGACAAGCGGTGCCGCCGCATTTAAAATAGCTGCCTGTACAGGCACAAGCCCCGCAGCCTCGTCGATGCTTTTATAGCGGATATCGGGCTTCTTCGCCAGCACGCCAAAGCCTGAGCAGGGCACATCACAGATTACGCAGTCAAACCGGCCAAGCAATTCCCTGTCAGCATTTCTCGCATCAGCTGCGGCAGCAGTCAGGCAGGAAATACCCAATGCCGCGGCACCGCGGCGAATCAGCGAGAGTTTGTTCTCATGCAAATCAAAGCTTCTGACCTCGCCCTGATCCGCCATATCCATAGCCGCGCCAAAGGATTTGGAGCCGGGGGCGGCACAAAGGTCAATCACGCGCATACCCGGGCGTGCATCCAATGCGGCAACCGCAATCTGCGAGGCCTCATCCTGCACAAAGCAAAGCCCCTCTGCAAGCAATGCGTGAAGCGCAGCATTATCAGGCAACACCACCCCGTACGGGGCATTTTCTGCAGGCTTTGCGCCCCATACACGAGAAATCAGTTCCTCACGTGTCAGCCTAAGGGTGTTTGCGCGCACACATACCGGCGGATGACGGTGAAAGGCCGTCAGCACCGCTTCGGCACGCGCCCTGCCAAACACATCTACAAAGCGCGCGGCGGTTTTTTCGGGCACGGAATAACGAACCGAAAGATAGCGTATAGGCTCAGAGGAAGCATCGGGATAGGCAATCTGCTTGCCCCCTCTGCAAAAGCTCCGCAAAATGGCATTGACAAAGCCCTTACTGCGTCGATTCACTGCATCAACGGCCGCCGTCACCGCAGCATGGTCAGGCACGCGGTCAAGAAAAAGCAGCTGATACAATGCGACGCGTAAGGCCATACGCACCTGCCTTTCAATGGCAGAGGGCGCCACGCGTGCGTAGCTATCAATGATAAAGTCAAGTGTAATGCGCCTTTCGATTACCCCGTAAAACAGCGTGGTAACAAGCCCCCTGTCACGAGCCTCCAGCCCCTGCTCACGCGAAAGCGCTGCATCCAATGCGCGATCCGCATACTGTCCTGCCGCCTCTGCACGGAGCAGCAGCTCCGTCGCGATGGCTCTTGCGCTGCGTGTCATCTTCTGCGGCGTGACAGACTGCTTGCAATCAACAGCAGCCTCAGTAAGGTCAGCAGGCTCACCGTCAGCGATGCCACATAGGTCATCGCAGCAGCGTTCAGCACACGGCGCGCACTCTTTAATTCACCGTCACTCATCGTACCAGACCCTGCAAGACAACGCATCGCACGGCGACTTGCGTTGAATTCAACGGGCAGCGTAACAAGCTGAAAAACAACCGCAAGAGAATAAAGGGAAAGACCGAGAAACATCAGCCACTCACCCATCGCGGGCATCAGTGCGGCAAACAGAATACCGATAAGAAATAGCGGCATGGCAAGCCCTGCACCAATGCGTGTGACAGGCACCAATGCCGAGCGCAGGCGCAGAGGCAGATAGCCCTTGCCGTGCTGCATTGCGTGTCCCGCCTCGTGGGCGGCAACGCCGACAGCGGCTACGTTATTGCCGTGCCAGACCGCCTCAGAAAGGCGCAGCACCTGTGCTGCGGGATCGTAGTGGTCAGTCAATTCGCCGGGAACCGTTTCGATATTCACGTGCGTGAGATGGTTGCTGTCAAGTATACGGCGCGCAACTGCACCGCCCGTCATGCCGTAGCGAAGCATCTGCGCGCTCCCCTCGCGGTATGCGGAACGAATTCTAAGCTGTGCGATCAAAGAAAAAATAAATCCCGGAATCACAATCAGGAGCGTGGGATCCCACCAAGCAAAAAACATCTTTAACTCCTTTCAAAATTCAAGAAAGAATATCTCCCACCGCAAGCCGCCTGCCGCGGATATAGTCAGCCGCACTCATACGGCCCTTTCCTTCAGGCAGCACCCGCGTAAACGCTACACTCCCCGTGCCACAGGCAACGGTAATCTCACCATCAAGGGAAAGCACGGTGCCGGGGGCGGAAAACACGCCGTCGGCATGTACCACACGACCTGCAATCAGCTTCAGCAGCTTACCGTCAGGCGTGTGCGTAAAGGCAAGCGGAATCGGGGAAAGCCCGCGCACGGTATTATGCACAGTTTGTGCAGATTTTCCGAAATCTATCAGACAATCCGCCTTTTCTATTTTTGCGGCATAGGTTGCCAGGGCATTATCCTGCGGCACGGGTGTCACAGTACCCGCGCGAAGCGCCTGCAGGGTTTCAAGCAAAAGTGCGGCACCCGCCACACCCAGCTTATCATGCATATCCTCAAAATTTTCATGCGCGCCAATCGGCACGCGTGCAGTCAACAGCATATCGCCCGTATCAAGCCCCGCATTCATCAGCATTGTGGTAATGCCTGTTTCCGTCAGGCCGTCCATAATTGCACGCTGCATCGGCGCTGCACCGCGATAAGCGGGCAACAGTGAGCCATGCACGTTTACACAGCCGTATTTTGGATATGCAAGCACGTACGGGGGTAAAATTTTGCCGTATGCCACCACCACAATCACATCGGGGGCAAGCAGGTCAAGCTCTTTAACGAAGGCTCCGTCCTTCAGCGTATGCGGCTGATAAACGGGAATGCCCTTCTGAAGGGCGTAGACCTTCACGGGCGGTGGCTGTAGCTCATAGCCGCGTCCCTTCGGCTTATCGGGCTGCGTCACAACCCCCACGATTTCCTCGCCTGACTCAAAAAGTGCCCGCAGGGTGAACAATGCAAAATCGGGCGTGCCCATAAACAACACGCGCATCAGCCAAGCTCCTCCTCGCTGAGCATACGCGTCACCTTATCAATATACAAATGTCCGTCAAGATGGTCAATCTCATGACAGAAGGCGCGTGCCTGAAAATCGTGTACCGTAATCTCGTATTCCTCTCCCTCACGGTTCATCGCGCGTATCGTCACGTGCAGCGGACGCTTGACAAGGCCGTAACGGCCGGGAACCGAAAGGCACCCTTCAGCCCCCTCCTCCTCGCCTGCGGTGGCGATGATTTTAGGATTAATCAGCTCAAAAACCTCACCGGGCTCGGTTTCCACAACCGCGATGCGGCGCAGAATACCAACCTGCGGTGCTGCCAGACCAACGCCGTTTGCGGCACGCATGGTTTCGGTCATATCATCAAGCAGGGTGAGAATGCGTGGGGTAATTTCCTCCACGGGGCGGCAGGTTTTACGCAACACGTCGTCACCCACCTTGCGGATTTGTAATTTCGCCATAATACTCTCCATTCAGCCGCCACAGCGGCAAAATTTTCACAATTACAGATTTGACGGATTCAGGTCAACGGTAAGCAGCGGCGTTTCGGGCTTTTGCCTGCCGAAAATATCAAGTAGCCTGCCCAGCATTTCACGCGTACGACGGTTGAGCGCACATTTCAGCACCATACGCATACGGTACCTCCCGTCGGCACGGTATACAGGTGCCTCAAACGGGCCGAACGCAATCACCTTCACGTCAGAAAAATCGGCCGCAAGCAGCACGGTCAGCTCGTCACGCAGCGCTCTTGCCGCAGGCAGCAGCTTGCGCTCATCGGTATGCGAAAGCGTAAGAAGTGCAATATCGCAAAACGGCGGAAATACAAGTGCGCGGCGAAGCGCAATCTCACGCTCATAAAAGGCCTCGTAATCCTGTGCCGCCGCCAGCCTGATTACCTCATGGTCGGGATTGCTCGTCTGTATGAGTGCAACACCCGCCTTCTCCGCACGCCCCGCACGGCCAATAACCTGCGTCAGCATCGAAAAGGTACGCTCTGCGGCGCGGTAATCATCGAGATAAAGCGAGGTATCCGCCATCAGCACGCCAACCAGCGTCACATTGGGGAAATCATGCCCCTTTGTCACCATCTGCGTACCGAGCAGCACGTCTGCCTCAAGACGGCGGAAGGCACCGAGCAGCTCCTCGTAAGAGGCTCTTGTGCCTGTGGTATCGGTATCCATACGCAGCACCCGTTTGTCAGGCAACAGCAGGGAAAGCTCCTCCTCCACACGCTGTGTGCCGTAGCCAAGACGGAACAAATGGAGGGAGCTGCAGGAAGGACAGGCCTTTGGCAGGGGCTTTCGCCTGCCACAGAAATGACAGAGCAGATAGCCGTCGTCAAAGTGCTTATCCTTGGTATGATAGGTCAGTGTCACACTGCAGGAAGGGCAGGTCAACGCCTCTCCGCAGGAGCGACAGGTCACCACGTGGTTATAGCCGCGACGGTTTAAAAAGAGAATGGACTGATTTCCCGCCGCCGCATTGGCTGTCAATCTTTCGCGCAGCTCACGACCAATGGGAGAAAGATTTCCGTCAGCCGCTTCACCGCGCATATCGGCAATCAACACCTTAGGCAGCCTTGCACCCGCATGACGGGTTTTCAGCTGTAAAAGTGTATATCTCCCCTCCTTGGCACGCTTATAGCTTTCAAGCGAGGGAGTGGCAGAGCACAGAAGCAGCATAGCCTTATGGTATGCACAGCGCCAACGCGCCACGTCACGCGCATGGTACTTGGGGTTCATATCGGATTTATAGGTGTGCTCATGCTCCTCGTCCATCACGATAAGACCAAGATTTTTAACAGGCGCGAAAACAGCCGAGCGCGTGCCGACCACAACATCCGCCTCACCCGCCAGAATACGGTAATAGGTATCAAGGCGCTCCCCCGCCGTCAGTGCGGAATGCATCACGGCAACACGCGCGCCATATCGCGCGCAAAAAAGCGAAAGCGTTTGTGGGGTAAGTGCAATTTCAGGGAGCAGCACAATCACACCCTTGCCCTTTTCAAGCACGCGGTCGATGGTTTTCAGCATCATGGGTGTTTTACCGCTACCCGTTACACCGTGCAGAAGCACGGCGTGCGCCGCACCGTCATCCGTGAGGGCGGCTATTTGTTCAAAAACAGCTTTCTGCTCGGTGTTCAGTGTGAAATCGGCAGTCGGTCGGGGCTCCCCCTCTGCCGCTGCATACGGATTGCGCCAGACGCGCTCGGCACGGCTGGTCACCAGGCCCTTTTGCACCAAGGCATCCAATACGGGCTTACCGAATCCCACCCCACGCAGCTCCTCGGCGGTGCGCTCTGCCTCTGCAAGCAGCATCAGCACCGCACGCTGCTTTTCGCCAAGCCTTGGCTTTTGCAGTGTACCGTCAAGCAGTGCCCTTGCCGTTTCGATATCCGCTACGGCATAATGCACGCATTGTTTTTCGCGCATCGCGCCCTTTTGCTCAAATTCGCGCGCAACCAGCTCCATGCGAATCAGACGGCGCAGCATAGCCTCCGTGCCCTCTCCAAAGCGACTTTGCAGGGCAGAAAGGCTTGCACCGCCGACGCGCAGCAGATGCGAAAGAAAAAAGGTTTCGTCAGGCGTCAGTCTGGTGACGTCGACAGGTGTTTTTCCCGTCGGCACGAAATGCTCCACCAAGCCCGAAAAAGCACCTGCGGGAATCATCGTATGAATGGCATCGCCGGTCGCACAAAGCGTGTTGTCCCGCAAAAAAGACACAAGCCCCAACATTTCCTCCGATAGAGAAATGCGAGGCGTGACGATAGATAAAACGGGCTTGACGGCGTCATAATCCGCCGTATCTGTCAGCGCGGTCACCAACCCCATCCGACGGCGGTTTGCACCGCCGAAGGGTACTGTGACAAACGCACCCATACGCATCTGCGACCCAAGCTCTGCAGGCACGGCGTAATCATAGGCGCGGTCAAGAAAACGAGGGGCATCAAGCAGCCTCACCTTAACATATTGCGGCATGATACCCCTCCCTTCTTTACTTTCGCCGTTTATACCTGAAATTTATGCCTCGTCGGCATGCTCCTCATCAAGGGCCTGCTCCACAATCACAAACTTACCTGCATCCAAGCTGTCAATCGCATTCTTCACAGCCTTTCTGTCAGCCAGATCCTGCTCAATCAGCGCGGCAATGCTGCCGCCATCCTTGTTGCCTGCCAGCATAGTTTCGGCAGCGGCACGCTGGCGCACGTATTCCTCAGTAATCAGGCGTGCACACTTGGCAGTGGCAATGGCAAGCTGATAGCGGTTGTACTCGCCCTTGGTCAGTTTTTCAATAGTAGGGTAAATCATCTTTGTTCTCCTTGCGATTTATGTTGTTTTTTATTCAGCAAAATAATTGGCTGCGGCATCCGCATTGCGTCTGACCGCGGCACGCTCAGCACGCACGATGGCGCGAATATCCTCGGCAGTATCGGCCACGCATCCATCATAATTATAGACTACGTAATCATACATACCGACACGGGGAACCTCCTCGCGCGTGCGAGAAAGGCGCTCTGCAATCTTTTCCTCTGTTTCGGTGCCGCGGCCGCGCAAGCGTGCCTCCTGTACGGCAAACGAGGGGGGAAGCAGCATAATCAACACCGCCTCGGGATACTCCCGCTTTACGTTGGCCGCGCCCTCCACCTCAATTTCAAGCAGCAGATTGCAGCCTGCGGCAAGCACCGCCTCAGCTTCCCTTTTGGGTGTGCCGTAGTAATTTCCGCAATACTCGGTGTATTCCAGCATCTCGCCTGCGGCAATACGCCCCTCAAACTCGGCACGGGTGAGAAAGTGATAATTCACACCGTTCACCTCACCGGGGCGCGGAGCGCGCGTGGTTGCCGAAACCGAATAGCGATAATCCTGTGCCTTCAGAAGCTCTGCAAGAACCGTGCCCTTGCCACTGCCCGCAGGGCCCGATACCACAATCAGCAGCCCTCTTTTGCGCGTCATGTCGCCACTCATTCGTCCTCACCCTCCCCGTCATCGTCGGCAAGTGCTTCATCCTCAAGACGGTTGGCAATTGTTTCTGCCTGGATAGCGGAAAGAATCACGTGCTCACTGTCGGTGATAATGACAGCACGGGTACGGCGGCCACAGGTGACGTCAATCGTTCTGCCCTCATCCTTTGCATCCTGAATCAGACGCTTCACGGGTGCGGAATCAGGGCTGACCAATGCAACCATACGGTGCGCGGCCACCATATTGCCAAAGCCGATATTGATAAATTTCATGTCCATACTTCCTTTCGGCGCTCGCAAAAGCGCGCATATCTGCGCGCAAACGCGCTCACCTGCTATTTATACAGCATATATTATAATACAATTTTTAATTTTTGTCAATCACCCCCGTAAAAATCCTTTCCCGTTTTCCGCTTTTTATCGGGGGATATGAAAAAATTTACAAAAACCCCTTGCAAACGCCCCGTGTTTCGTGTAAAATATAAAGGACCATATATTTCTCGCAAATTGCGGAAAATCAAACAGTAACCATACTTCGGAGGTATAAAAATGGTAGTAGCAGGCGATTTTAAAAACGGCGTAACCTTTGACGACGGTCAGGGCAACGTACTGCAGGTTGATGAGTTCCAGCACGTAAAGCCCGGCAAGGGTGCAGCGTACGTACGTACCAAGCTGAAAAACGTCATCACCGGTGCGGTTATCGAGAAAACCTTCAACCCCACGGATAAGTTTGAAAACGCGTATATCGAGCGCAAGGAAATGCAGTACTCCTATTGCGACGGCGATCTTTATTATTTTATGGACATGGAAACCTTTGACATGCTTCCCCTCAACAGCGACAAGCTGCCTGACAGCTTTAAGTTTGTCAAGGAAGAAATGCTCTGCAAGATTATTTCCTACAAGGGCAACGTCTTTGGCGTAGAAGCACCCACGTTCGTTGAGCTGATGGTGGCAAAGACCGATCCCGGCTTTGCAGGCAACACGGCAACCAATACCCTTAAGCCCGCAACGCTTGAAACCGGTGCGGAGATCAAGGTTCCCCTTTTCATCAACGAGGGTGATGTACTGAAGATTGACACCCGCACGGGCGAATACCTCTCCCGCGCATAACCAAAAGGAGCACGGTTATGATGAACCTGACTGAAAAGGCCGCTTATCTGAAGGGGCTCGCCGAGGGCCTGTCTCTCGGCAACGAAACCAAGGAGGGCAAGCTGATTGCAGCTCTCATCGACATGGTCGACGCGCTTGCCACCAAGGTAGAGGAGCTTGACTGCGACGTTGAGGACCTGAATGATTACTGCGAGGAGCTTGACGAGGACCTGCACTTTGTTGAGGAAATTCTTCTTGACGACGAGTGTGATGACGAGTGTGACGGCGAGTGCGATTGCTGCGATTTTGCCGACGAGTGCGAGCTTTGCGAGGACACCTATGAGGTAGAGTGCCCCGCTTGCAGCGAAACGGTCTGCTTTGATGAAAGCGTCGATCCCGCCGAGCTTGCCTGCCCCGCCTGTGGCGCAAAGCTGCTTGAGGGCGACGGCGAATAATTTAAAAACGGGAGAGGCGTACGCTTCTCCCGTTTTTAAAACTTTTCTAATTTTATAAAATTTATATTGACAAGGCGACAATAATATGCTATACTCTTTTTAGAACGATTCTAAAAGGAGGGATTTTATGGTACAGAAGCGCGCTGCCGTTCTGCAGGTTTTAAGGGAATCCGAAGGGCATCTGCAAGCCGATGAAATTTTTAAGCGGGTAAAAAGCTATTACCCCAATATGGTGCTTGCCACAGTCTATAACAATCTGCACGCATTGACCGAAAGCGGCCATATCAGGCACATCAGAACCATGGCAGGGGCGGATTTTTACGATAAAACTCCCACACCGCACGAGCACGCACTCTGCGCGGTTTGCGGCAAGCTGATTGACGCAGACCTTGCAAACTTTACAGAGCTGCTGCAAAAAAGCACGGCTTTACCCATCGTATCCTATGACCTGATTTTACACACCGTCTGCCCGGATTGTGACAGCGGAAACTGAATTTATTCAAAAAGGAGAATTATTATGAGCAACTTGAGAGGATCCAAAACAGAAAAAAATCTGCTTGCCGCATTTGCGGGCGAAAGCCAGGCACGCAACAAGTACACTTACTTTGCAAGTGTTGCAAAGAAAGAGGGCTATGAGCAAATCAGTGCAATCTTTGCAAAAACAGCAGACAACGAGAAGGAACACGCAAAAATGTGGTTCAAGCTTCTGGGCGAGCTTGGCAACACTGCTGAAAATCTTGCCGCAGCAGCCGCAGGTGAGAATTACGAGTGGACCGATATGTATGCCACCTTTGCCAGGGAGGCAGAGGAGGAGGGCTTTACCGATATCGCAGCAAAGTTTCGCGCAGTTGCCGCCATTGAGAAGGCGCATGAGGAGCGCTACCGCGCTTTGCTTCACAATGTGGAAATGCAGGCCGTGTTTGCAAAAAGTGAGGAAACAATGTGGGAGTGCCGCAACTGCGGTCACCTCGTAATGGGCAAAAAGGCACCCGAAATCTGCCCCGTCTGCGTACATCCCCAGAGCTTCTTCGAGGTTCGTGCCGAAAATTACTGATTGGTCATTTAAAAAGCCCCCGTTTGGGGGCTTTTTTATATTTTCGCTAATAAAGCCCGTGCTCACCCGACAGACGGCGACACACAAGGTCAAGCCATCCGAACGGTATCACCGTCAGCGCAAGCCCCAGCGCTACCCCAAGCTCCCGGGGTAAAAGCGGCACTGTCCGCAGCACAACGCCGCCAAGATAAATAAATGCAACCTGTACCACTGCCACCCCCATCATAATGAAGATAAAGGCAGGATTGCGCGAAAGTCCGGATAGCATAGCCACACGGTCGGAGCGCGCGTTGAAGCAATTGAAAACTCCCGCAAAAATAAAAAGCGCAAAAAAGGCGGTCAACAAATAAATATCATCAGACGCTTCACGAAAAAGCATTGACACGGGGGAGAATTTTAAAAAGAAAACCGATAAGAGCACCGTGTAGACCGACAAGGAGGCTATCCGACCTGCAATCGCACGGGTAAGAATCGGCTCGTTACGCTTTTTGGACGGCTCCTTCATATAATAAGGCATTGGCGCCTCGCCCGCAAAGGCAAGCCCACCCAGCGTATCCATAATCATGTTAATCCAAAGCATCTGTACAACCGTGACAGGCGCATCAAAGCCGATGAACGGCCCCAAAATTGAGATACCGACAGCGCAAAAATTCATGACAAGCTGCAGGGTAATAAATTTTCGTATGCTTTTGAAAATCGTACGGCCATACAGCACCGCCTTGGCGATGGAGGCAAGATTATCATCTAAAATAACAACGTCACCCGCCTCCTTGGCAACCTGTGTGCCGGAGCCCATCGCGAAGCCTACGTCGGCCTCCTTGAGGGCAGGGGCATCGTTGATACCGTCACCCGTCATACCAACCACAAGGCCTGCCGCCGCACAAAGCCTGACAAGGCGGCTCTTATCTGAAGGCAACGCACGCGATAATACCGCCAAACGGGGCAAGATTTCCGTTACCTCGCTATCCGTCATAGAAGCAAGCTCCGCCGCCTCCAGACAGACACCCCCGTTACGCAAAATGCCACATTCGGTTGCAATACGTGCAGCTGTTTCCTTCCCGTCACCCGTCATCATCACCACCTGCACACCTGCGCCCCGCAGCTTTTCTACCGTAGCACGTGCCTCAGGCCGCAAGGAATCGGAAAAGCAAAATGCGGCAAGCAAAGCAAGCTCCTGACAGGATAACTCACCCGAAAGTGTGCGTCCCTCACAAATAACAACCACACGCTCCCCCTCCCGCATACGCGCAGCCATGCGGGATAAAAAAGCCGCCTTTTCAAATGGAAGCCGTGCCGCCCCCTCTCCGTATGTAGCAGTTATATACGGTATGAGACGATCGGGCGCCCCGATGAAAAACACGCGGCCGTCTGAAAGTGATGCCGCAGCGTATTTATGCTTGCTGTCAAACGACAATCTTTCTGTAACTGTAAAGGAAGGTGCTTCATCACACAAAAACGCCGTCAGAAGCGCGCGGTCGGTCGTATTTCCACCAACCGCGACGCGGCTGCCGTCACGCAAGCCGCGTGATGCACTGACTGTTGCATGAACCGCAACGGATAGTCGATCAAAAAGCTGTCCCGCCCCCTGCTTTAATGCAGAAGCATTTCTGAAATCTCCCCCCGCAGTCAGAATACGGCTTACAGTGAGCTTCCCTGCCGTCAACGTACCCGTTTTATCGGTGAACAGAATATTTATGGAGCCGGCTGCTTCAATGCCTGCAGGCTTTCTCACAAGCACATGATCACGCGTCATGCGCTTGATATTAGAGGAAAGGACGACGGCAATCATCATAGGAAGCCCCTCGGGAACCGCCACAACCACCACAGTCAAGCCCAGCATCAACGCATGCAGCAGCGTCTCAAGCAGAAAGGGCATATTTCGCAGCCGTGCAAGCATTTCCATGCGGGAAAAATCAGCATCAATGACAAAGGCATGAAAAAGAAAGGCCAGCGCACACACCAGTGCGGCAAGATACCCGATGCGGCTGATTTGCGCCGCAAGCTCTCCCAGCCGCCTTTTGAGGGGGCTTTCCCTACCTGCATCCTGCAGCTCCCCGGAAATACTGCCAAGCAAGGTTCCATCCCCCACTGCGCGTACCTCAAGCTCCCCTGCGCCCTCCTGCACCGTTGTACCTGCAAAAACAGCACCCTTACAGGACGGATCCGCAACAAAACCACCCCCCGTGGGGCATTTTTGCACCTCTCCGCTCTCACCCGTGAGCGCCGCCTGATCCACCGATAGCATCCCTGAAAGCAGCACGCCGTCAGCCGGCACACGCTCGCCTGCAGAAAGCAGCACGAGGTCCCCCACCACCACCTCGGTGGTATCAATCTCCACAATCTCACCGCGTCTAACACGGCAGCGCGCCACACCGCAAAGCTCACATAGCCTTGTAAAGGCTGCCTCGCTTCCATACTCTGAAACGGTGGAAATCATGGTAGCCAGCAATACCGATATGGCGATGCCCGCCGTTTCAAACCAATCGTGACTGCGAAATATAAAAATCAGATTGACACCCAGGGCAAGCAGCAGCACCTTGATTACAGGGTCCCCCAGATTTGCTAAAAAATGCCGCCAGAAGCCCGCACGCCTTTTCTGACTGATTATGTTACTGCCATGGCGCGCACGAGAAGCCGCCACCTCCTCATCGGTAAGCCCCTGCCCTACCCTCATATCCGTCATTTTTCCGCCTCCATCCCACTTTTATCGTTTTATTGTATGCCTGAAAGCAAGAAAAAAGCACCCCCATGGGGTGCTTTTTTCTAAAGCTGTCACTCAAGCGGTCTGGTTTCGTGAATCTCGTGATGAATCACGTCATCATCATAAATCTCCTGCTCTCCCAATATCGCACAAAGCTCGCGTGCTGTGCGCGCGGGATCATAGGTTGTAAAGTTCAGGCGAAGCACGTCGCCCTCCTCTATCGGACCTCCGGTATAAAAATGCTTGTCATTATCCTGTCGCACAGACAGCACTGTGCAGGAAGGCGGCCAGAGAATATCGCGCGGCGGCTTACCGATGGCAAAGGAGCCGTGCAGGGCCTCAACCGTCACGTCAACCACGTGGCGTGTCTGACCGCGACGCTCGTTGTGAATCTCACGCTCCATCGCAATCTCGTTGATTGAATTTGCCTCAACCACCTCGACAATCGCATATGCAACCAATACAGCAAGCAGAATGGGAAACAGATTGCCGAAGCCCGAAAGGGCCTCAACCGCAAAGGAAAGCGCCGTCAGGGGCGTACGGACAGCGGCGGCAAAGAAGGATACCATACCCACCACAACCATCAGCATCAGATAGGATTCATCTAAAATACCAAGCGCAATCACTGCCTCGGCAAGCGCAGAGCCAATCAGCGCACCGAAGGAAAGAATGGGTGTAAAAAGACCGCCCGTTGCGCCCACATCATTGGAAAGAATGACAAGAAGCGCGCGCAGTGCAAGCAGAAGGAGTGCAGAATACCACGCCATGCGGTGATGCAACAGCTCTTCAATCAAATGATGGCCCGTGCCGATTGCCTCATAGTAAACACAGCCGACAATGGCAATTGCCGCAAACACGGGGGCCACCTTGAAGAAGGGGTGAAGGTGCTTGAGGTGCTTATGCATCAATCCGCGCAGAAAATGCGTCAGCTCACCAAAGAAATAAGCAAACACACCGCAAGCCAGCCCCAACGGAAGCATTACCCAGATTTTAGAAAGCGGCAGACGCGTGGTAACGACAAAATGAAAAAGCGCACTACTCTTGCCAAAGAGGTGGCAAAAAAGCTCCAGCGTGCCCATGCCTGCCAGCACACTGCTGACACAGGTCATAATCAGAAGCGGAGAAAAGCGGCGATGCCCCTCCTCAAGACCAAACAGCACGGCAGTAACCGGCGCACAGGTTGCCGTTGCAAAGCCCGCCGTAGCACCACCCGTCATCAGATAGCGCTCCCACGCCATATGCTTTTTGCCAAAGACGTGCGTGGTGCCGCTGCCAATCGCAGCACCCATCTGCACCGCAGGCCCCTCATCGTTGCCAAGCGGAATACCGCAAAGATATGAAAGGAGTGCAGAAGTAAACACAAAAATGATATTACGCAACCAATGGAATGTAATCAGGCCGCGCATCAGCGCAACCGCCGTGGGAATACCGCCGCCGCGCGAATGAGGTGAATAGGTCAGGCAAAGCGACACCAGCCACGCCGCAAGCACGGCACCTGCAATCAGTACGGGAATGAAATAAGGCTTTTCATGTGCAAGCCCGTACAGATGGTGCGAAATTTCAATCACTCCCTCGGAAATTAAACGGAACGCAAACACGATAGCGCCCGTCACCATACCCGTCACGGCCGCAAATATGATGCAGGGCAGCACAACGCTTTGCGCCCTCTCCTTAATTTGCTCCTTTTTCAAAGTCCCCTCCCCGCCTCAAGGCGATTTTCAGAGTAGTTTTTAACATTTACCCATTATACTCCTTTCCCCCAATATTGTCAAGAAATATCTAAAATTCTGAAGAATGCGGTAAGAACTCTCTCATTTTCCGCTTTTTCTTATCGGCAAAATGTCACACACCGCTTGAAAAAACGATGCCTTTATGTTATAATTCAAAATGATAGTGTAACTTGCGCCACGCGCGCATAACGGAGGATAAGCATGCGCAAATTTGATACCCGAGTACAGGATTTAAAATATCGCGTTTTACGCGAGGTTGCCCGCGAGGCCTTCGCAGGGACGCTCACCGAAAACGTCATTGATATTCCCACGCGCATCATTCCGGGCAAGGAGCCGACCATGCGCTGCTGTGTGTACAAGGAGCGCGCTGTCATTGGCAGACAGGTCAAGATGGCAATGGGCGGTCATGCCGATAATCCGAACGTGATCGAGGTGAT
>JAZOSC010000137.1:0-3083 GCA_045656925.1 Eubacteriales bacterium
GCAGCGCATGGAAAAGGGGCTGTCCTTCCTTGAGTTCAACTATATGATTATGCAGTCCTACGATTTCTACCACCTGTTCAAGACCTACCACTGCAATATGCAGTTTGGCGGTGACGACCAGTGGTCAAATATGCTGGGCGGTACAGAGCTGATCCGTAAAAAGCTGGGCAAGGACGCCTATGCCATGACCATTACCCTGCTTCTCAACTCCGAGGGCAAAAAGATGGGCAAAACCGCAAGTGGCGCGGTATGGCTTGATCCTGCCAAGACAACACCTTACGACTTTTACCAATACTGGCGCAACGTAGGCGATGCCGACGTGTTAAAGTGTATTCGTATGCTGACCTTCCTGCCCGTTGAGGAAATTGATAAAATGGACGCATGGGAGGGCGAGCAGCTGAACCGTGCCAAGGAGATCCTGGCCTTTGAGCTGACAAAGCTTGTACACGGCGAGGAGGAGGCCGCCCGTGCCGAGGCAGCCGCCAAGGCGCTTTTCGGAGCAGGCTCGGGTGCTGATGCCCCCACCACAGAGCTTTCCGCCGCCGACCTCACGGACGGCGCCATTGATATGCTCACGCTTCTTGTAAAATGCGGCCTTTGTGCCTCGAAATCCGAGGCACGCCGCAACGTGGAGCAGGGCGGTGTGACCGTAGAGGGCGAGAAAATTACCGATACCCGCCGCACCTTTACGGGTGCAGAGCTGACGGACGGTTTGCTTGTCAAGCGCGGTAAAAAGAGCTACCGCCGTGTCATTTTAAAATAACAGTTAAAACGGCTGTCGTGAACAACACGGCAGCCGTTTTTTATGGAATTTGCACTGCTACGGTACGGTAAGAATCCGCATTGGGCGCGGTAGAAACCACAAGCGTCAGCAGCTGATTTTCTTTTCCCAGAAAGCCGTAGATGCTTTCGCCTGCAGCAAGGCCTCTCGGGAAAATAACGCGATATTGCGGGCTTGATGCCGACAGATCCACATACCCGATAGAATTACCCGAATGATAGTATAGCGTGCTACCATCGAGAAAAAGATCACAGAAGCAATCGGGATAATAGCTCCCCGCACCTGCCGCAAACACGCCGCCTGTAATATCGGTCAGCCTGACAAGCACCGTGGGATCCTCTCCACAGTAAATCGTACCGCGCACATTAGAGGCAGCCTCGCTGTCCTTTACGGCCACGTAATAAACGCCCTCATAGCAAACCATACCCGTGTTTGCCGTTCGGAACAGCGCGTGGTCATATTTGACATCAGTAGCGGATACCGCCGCCGTCCAGGCATGATGCCTGCTTGCATCATCCTTACCTGCATCAATGCGAGCAAGCCCCATATCGCTTTGCAGAAAATACCGATACGACATTCTTGTAGGCAGGGTATTACTGTCATCCCACGTGATATCCACGTGATACCAGCAGCCGTCAATCTTGATAAGATTCCACGCGTGCTTCATGGCATCGCTGGTCACAGGCAAACTTTCAAGCCCCAGTGCATCCGCCGCGGCAATCAGCCCCAGCATATATGCCTGACACACGCCTGTTTTCTGCGTAAAGAAGGTATATGCATCACGAATTGTCAGGCTTTTATCATAAGAATAATTCCGCACAAAATAATCGTGCAGATACAGAATTTTTTCAAAATCGCTCCCCGTTATGGGGGCATTTGCCACAATTCCGTCAAGCACCGCCTGATATTCCGCGCGCATTACCGCCACCTCGGCAGATGTATACAGATAAGCCGGCTTAAGGGATACAACGTGCTGCGCCGCATCAGAAGAATACGAATAGGATGCGCTTAAATAAAAAAGCTCCGGCGTGGAATAAATAATCTTCGCCATCGCAGCTCCAAGCTCTGCACTAGTTATCTCATACGATTTAAGATTAATATCCTCCTGCATTGCAAAAAGCCCTGCAAGTATCGTTTCTTCCAGCGCGGCATTCATGGGTGCCTGAGGATTGTAATCCGAAAAATCGCTATCGGGATCAATGGGTGCACGAGAGGCGCCCTCTCCCTCATCGGGGGATATCATCTGCCCCAGCTGATTGGCAAGGGAATCGGTAAAATCGGCAAGCACAGCAAGCCCTTCATAGCGCCAGAGTGCAAAGACCGCCAACGCAAGCATCAGCATAACCGCCAATGTGCTTCGCAATGTCCGCTTCACATTACCCCTCCCCTCTTACCCGATACGGGAACTCTATATCTATTATAGTAATCTTTCTCTCCTTTGTCAACCGTGACAAAAGAAAAGAGCCGCGACTGCGGCTCTTTTCTTAATCCTCCATTGCATCGACAGCATCCAGATGGCAGGCAGCCACCTTACACTCCGCGTCGTCCAAAAGCTCCTCCCTGTTTTCCGCAATCTCCGTTGCCTCTGCCACGCGATAAGCACCGTCCAGATAGGAGAGGGCGCCGACGGCACAGCAGGCACTGCCCACCGCCAGAAGTGCGGGAAGCAAGCGTTTCTTTTGCGTGGCAAGCGCAAAGGAGGTTACAGCTGCCACCGTAGCCAGTGCGGCAACCTTCAATGCATCGCGTTCTTCTCCGTTCAATCTCATCGCAACCTCCCTCTCGCGGGATTATTGCCCCGCGTTCATTTTCAGATACGCGTTGATAAAGCCATCAATATCGCCATCCATGACAGCACCGATATTGCCGTTTTCAAAGCCCGTTCTGGTATCCTTTGCCAGCGTATAAGGCATAAAGACATAGGAACGAATCTGACTGCCCCATTCGATATTAACTTTATTGCCCTGAATTTCCTCAATCGTATCAAGACGCTCGCGAAGCTTGATCTCCATCAGCTTTGCCTTCAGCATCTTCATCGCCGTTTCCTTATTCTGAAGCTGGCTACGCTCGGTCTGACAGCCGACCACGATGCCCGTGGGCTTGTGCAGAATACGAATCGCCGAGTCGGTCTTGTTGATGTGCTGACCGCCCGCGCCGGACGAACGGTGAGCCGTAATATCGAGATCCTCGTCGCGAAGAACTACGTTGTCAACGTTGTCAAATTCGGGCATGACCTCTATCGACGAAAATGAGGTGTGGCGTCTGCCTGCCGAGTCAAAGGGCGAAACACGCACAAGTCGGT
>JAZOSC010000138.1:0-11635 GCA_045656925.1 Eubacteriales bacterium
ATGGAATCAATGCAAAGCATTGTATGGAATCCGTTGCAAGACGGTATGGAATCAAGCCGCAGAAAATACACCTTCGGTGATGCCATGCGCCTACGGCGATACCATACACGCTTACGCGTGATTCCATACCAAGCCTGCGGCTTGAATAAAAAATTCGACAAGCCGAAACTTGTCGAATTTTTTGGCAGGGGCAGGAGGACTCTGAACCATACTGCGCGTGCCGATAGCACGCTTGTTGCGAGTTTGCTTGGCGGCCGCACACCGCCATTTTGCAGGCAAAACCGCAAACCTCGCCACGGCCGTGCAAAGCACGGCGTGGGTTCTCGCACCCCCACCCGACCAAACAAAAAGACCAACCGAATGGCTGGCCTTTTGTTTGGCAGGGGCAGGAGGACTCGAACCCACGACACCCAGTTTTGGAGACTGGTGTTCTACCGACTGAACTATACCCCTTTGTGACTTTGCTATTATAACACATCTTTTCTTCTTTTGCAAGGGGGAATTTAAAAAAACATAAAAGTATATTTTGCCGTGCGATGCGCTGCAAAAAACCGTACATTTATTATATATATAAAAAATATTGCAAAAAAGCGAAATTTTCTCTTGACAGCGTAGGCGGAAAGTGCTATAATGTGTCTTACCTCTGCGCGTGGGCTTTTTTGTTGCGCCGTCGCGCCAACCCGAAGGGGGACAGGCTCAATACCACCGAGAGGGAGGTACACAGGTAGTTTTACCTAATATTTTATAATGGGAGGTGCCGAAAAAAATGGCTAACGAAGCAAGAGTCAAGGTTACTCTTGTTTGCACCGAGTGCAAGCAGCGTAACTACGACACGAAGAAGAACAAGAAGAACGATCCGGACAGACTCGAGTTCAAAAAGCATTGCCGCTTCTGCAAAAAGCACACTCTTCACAGAGAATCCAAGTAAGGGTTGAGAGGAGAACAGAACGATGAAAGCAAAAAGAAGTCTTGCACTGTTTCTTATCTCCTGCCTTATCCTTTGCACATTCTTCTGCCTTGGAGTTTCTGCCGTAGATGCAGCCGAATCCGCGAGTGAGGGTATTTCTACCTTTGCACTCGTATCCATCATCGTCGGTGGTGTGGTTCTGGTTGTGGCTGTGGTGCTTTGTATCGTCAAGCGTGAAAAGCTTGCCGAGTCGCTTCGTGCTTATAAGCGCGAGTTGAAGAATGTCACCTGGTTTTCTTGGAAGAACGTAGTTCGCAGCACAGTATTTGTCCTTGTGGCAATTCTTGTTGTTGCAGCGGTAATCGGATTGATCGATTTCGCTTTCTTCCAGGGTCAGCGTATGCTGGTCAAATGGATTGGTGCATAAGATGAGCAACATTGATGGAATGAATGTTGGCCCGAGATGGTATGTGGCGCACACCTACTCAGGTTACGAAAACAAAATCAAAACAAGTCTTGAAAAGGTTATTGAAAACCGCGGTCTTGGCGACCTGATTTTCGATATCCGCATTCCCGTCGAAACCGTAATCGAGAAAAAGGGCGACACGGAAAAGGTCGTAGAGGTGAAGCTTTTTCCCTCTTACGTCTATATCAAGATGGTAATGAATGACGAAACGTGGCATGCCGTTCGCAATATTGGCGGTGTTACAGGCTTTGTTGGCCCTGGATCGCGCCCCACGCCTCTTTCTGCTGAGGAGGTTGCGGCAATCGGTCTTGAGGTGAGCGAGGCTGAAACAGCCGAGGTCGAGCACCGTGTTACCCTTGCGTTTGCGGTGGGCGATACCGTGCAGATTATTTCCGGCTTGTTTGAGGGCTACACCGGTATCGTTGAGTCGATTACCGATGACCAGACCATGGCAACCGTACTTGTAAAGCGCGGCCGTCGTGACATGCCCGTGGAGCTTGAGGTTTCCTGCCTTGCTCCCGAAAACGCCTGATCCTGCGTCAACGGATCAAATTGTGGGAGGGAAAAAATTTTTGAGTTTCCCGTATAGTACCACTTAAGGAGGTTAACTAAAATGGCTAAGAAAGTTATGGGTTATATCAAGCTGCAGCTGCCTGCCGGCAAAGCGACTCCCCAGCCGCCCGTAGGCCCTGCACTCGGTCAGTACGGTGTTGCAATCCCCGTATTTACCAAGGAATTTAATGAACGCACCAAGAATGATATCGGTCTGATCATTCCCGTAGTGATTACGGTTTACGCCGATCGTTCCTTCACCTTTATCACCAAGACTCCCCCTGCCCCCGTTCTTATCAAGAAGGCTGCAGGCATCGAGACTGCATCTGCTGCACCCAACAAGACCAAGGTTGCGAAGATTACCAAGGAGCAGGTCAGAAAGATTGCAGAAACCAAAATGCCCGACCTCAATGCAGGCTCTATTGAGGCTGCTATGAGCATGATCGCAGGCACCGCGCGCAGCATGGGCGTGGAAGTAGAAGAGTAAGGAGGAGTACGACAATGGGAAAGAAGTATACCGATAGCGTAAAGCTTATTGAAAAGAGCAAGCTCTACGATCCCGCAGAGGCTCTCGCGCTTGTTTGCCAGACCTCCAAGGCTAAGTTTGACGAAACCATTGAGGTTCACGTTCGCCTTGGTGTTGACTCCCGCCACGCAGACCAGCAGGTCCGCGGTGCAGTTGTTCTCCCCAACGGTACGGGTAAGGCCGTCCGCACCCTGGTTCTGACCAAGGGCGCAAACGTTGAGGCTGCAAAGGCTGCCGGCGCTGACTATGTTGGCGACATGGAGTATGTTGATAAAATTATGAAGGAGAACTGGTTCGAGTTTGACGTCGTAATCGCTTCCCCTGATATGATGGGCCTTGTTGGCCGTATGGGTAAGGTGCTTGGTCCCAAGGGCCAGATGCCTTCTCCCAAGGCCGGTACCGTTACCCCTGATGTTGCCCGTGCAGTAACCGAGGCTAAGGCCGGTAAAATCGAGTACCGTCTTGATAAAACCAACATCATTCACTGCCCCATCGGCAAGGCATCCTTCGGTGCTGACAAGCTTGGCGAGAACTTTTCTACGCTGCTTGCTGCCATCATCAAGGCAAAGCCCGCTGCTGCCAAGGGCCAGTATATCAAGTCCTGCGTCATCGCTTCGACGATGGGACCTGGCATTCGCATCAACTCCGCTAAGCTTGGTTAATCCAAATTCAGCGCAGAACAAAAAGACCGCAACGATTTGTTGCGGTCTTTTTTAACGGCGTTCGCTCGCTTGCGCTAGTATAGAAAATATACCAGATGCGAGAAAAAGGTGACACGTGCTGAAAATTTGCGTTAAAACAGAAGCTTCGGTGACGCAAAATAAAAAGGCTGACAAACGTCAGCCTTTTTGATGTTGAATCACTTCAGTGTTTCGGGGTAGAATTCCTTGCGCGCCACATAGAAGAGGTGTGCATCGTTCTTGAGGAAGTACTCAAGATGCGGAAGCGTCCAGTTCCACGGAACGGTCAGGAAGCCCTTGAGGAGATCGGGATTCAATTTGTCGCGGCACCAGCCAACTGTTTCAAACTCGTTGATGCCGTAGGGAAGCGCCCAGGTAGATGCGGTGGGAACCTGGTCGTAGCCCATTTCGTCAAGGTCGAGATAGGTTTGCACGCGCTTTTTCTGAATTTCGTTGGGGGGATTGACCAAACTGCGGTAGCACCAGTTGGATTGCAGCACCGATTTGGGCATATTCTTGATGAAAAGCTCAGAGTGATGCCAGTAGTAATCAGACCATACCCACGGTCTTGCGCCGTGCTTCTCACATTCCTTAAAGAAGAAGAATGCGTCGTGCCACCAGTGCTCGCCCTGTCTGACGACGGCAACGCCGTGCAAGCTCTGGTGGGCGATATCCTCCTCGTCCATACCAATGTGGAACAGGCGGGGGGAGTCAAACAGCTCACAAACCTCGGCGATGAGGTCAGCACACACCTTGTAGTAGGTGGGAGTGCTGATCATCAGGCGATACTGCTTCAACCACTCACAGTGACCTGTGGAGAAGTTCAATTTCGGGATAGGCTCGATGCCCTTGGCGCGGAGCTCGGCAAGCTTTTGCTTCATAAAGTCCTTATCCCACGCATCGGGGGCGGAAATCTCAGGGTGGCTTTCGTATTTGATGGCATCGCCGACGTCGATAACCAGCATATTGTATTCGCGCTCAGCAATAAAATCTATCAGCTTGTCCCAGGTTTCAAGATCCGTGCAATTTTCGGGGAGAGAGCTGTAATCAATGCGGTAAGGGTTGCTTGTGCCTGCACCGATAGGGTTCCACATATGATTACTCAGCTGTAAAAAGAACGACCAGATCATAGGTTTCACAATAAAATCTCCTTTTGGGGAATATATTACAGGTTTTGGCTCTGTAGGTTTATTTTACAAAATAATGTGTTGATTGTCAACAGGTTTTATAGATTTTTTAAGAATTCTTTTGTAATCGCAACGGCTGTTTTCGCGGCAAGGGGACAGAATTCGGAAAACTCCATGCCGTCACCGCCGTCCGATATGGTACGCAGCACCGCAAATGGCACCTTGTTGACGTACGCCACGTGCCCGATGGCAGCACCCTCCATCTCACAGGCAAGGGCATCAAACTGCAAAACAAGCTTGTCCTTGGTTGTTTGCTTTTCCACAAACAGATCGCCCGATACAACGGTGCCGACCATACCGTTATAATTAAGAGCCGCAGTGGCAGTGCAGAGTGCCTTTAAAAGTGTTTGATCAACAGGGATTTTGATGATATTCAGGCCTGACAAAAGCCCCTGCGGGTCGCCGAGCGCGGTGGTGTTCATGTCGTGCTGCACGACAGTATCGGCCAGCACCACGTCACCTACCTCAAGCATGGGGGAAAGACCGCCTGCCACGCCTGTATTGAGAAGTGCGGTCACACCGAAGCGCAGAATCATGGCCTCAGCACAGATGGCGGCAAACACCTTTCCGACACCCGAGGTGGCCACCACTACGCGACGTCCCTCAAGAATGCCCTCGGTAAACGTGACGCCGCTGATTACACTGGCTTGTGTATCGGTCATTTCTGCAATCAAGCCCGCAGTTTCAATTTCCATGGCACCGATAATTCCGATAACCTGCTTATTCATAATCGAAGCCTCCTGTCTGTGCCTCCAACGTAATGATATAGGAAGCACATTCGTTTTTTGCATCCTCTACGCTGAGGTTCTGGTAGTTGCCGCACTCCTGCCTCGTATTGCCGAACATGGGGCCTGTGTGCGTCAGCACGGCGCGCAGGGCAGTGAGCAGGGCTTTACGCACGCGCTCGGGCGTGACGCCCCTTGTCAGTAAATAAAAGCCTGTCTGACAGCCCATGGGGCCAAAATAAATCACCTTGTCGCCGATTTCGCCGTTTCGCAGATAAGTGGCAAGCATATGCTCCACCGAGTGCATGGTGCGCGTGGACATATAAGCGCCCATATTGGGGCGGCGGGTACGCAGGTCAAAGGTGATAATATCATCGTCAATACGAGAAATATACATACCCGGCATAATTTTGTCATGGTCAACCGAAAAGCTTGTAATACGTTCCATCTGGTACTCCTTTATTTTGTGCCGATTTGAGAGAGCAGTGTCGGATTTTGGGAAGGGCATACCTTTTTTGCCGTAAGGACTGGTCAGCCCGATCGCGCCCTTCTTGTAATACGCGGGCCGAGCGCCGTCAGAATTTCATAGGGAATGGTGTGCATCACTCTCGCCGCCTCGGAAACGTCTGTAAAGACCTGCACGGTATCTCCCACCTTGACGGGGGTATTGCTGAGGTCAAGCATCATCTGATCCATACAGATGCGCCCGACAACGGGGGCAAGAAAAGTGTTGTTTTGATGAAAAACGCATACCGTTTGTCCACTGAAGCTGCGCGGAATGCCGTCGCCGTAGCCAAGCGGAGCCGTACCGATGCGCGAGGGCTTTTTTGTGACGAAGGAGCCGCCGTAACCGACAGGCGTACCTGTGGGCAGGTCGTGAATCTGCACGATATGTGTCAGAAGCGTCAGTGCAGGGCGAAGCGGCAGGGCAGTGGGAACGGGCGAAATGCCGTAGAGCGCAAGACCGGGACGCACGCCGTCTAAAATGCTCTCCGGCAGCGAGAGAAGCCCTGCAGAGGCAGCCGCATGGGCAAATAGCGGCAGGCCGTTGCTTGCCAGTCCTGCGCGGCAGGCAAGAAAACGGTCAAGTGCTGCTTGGGTTGCAACGGTATCGGTATCTGCTACGGGGAAATGGGTGTAAATGCCCGTAGGTAAAAGCCCCTTTGCCGTTACGGCCCTAAGAATGTCGGCCTGCTGCTCCTGCGAAAAGCCAAGGCGGTGCATGCCGCAGTCGATTTTGATGTGAATGGGCAGGACTACGCACCCTTGCACAGCCGCTGAAGCAAGCGCGGCGGCATATTCGACAGAAAAAACCGTTTGGGTGATATGCTTTGCGGCAAGCAGTGCTGCACGGTGGGGCGGTGTGTAGCCAAGCACTAAAATGTCCGCAAACGGTGCGATTTTTCGCAGAGTGAGCGCTTCCTCAAACGTAGCAACAGCAAAGAAATCGCAGCCGGCGCGCAGAAATGCTCTTGCGGCAAGCGACAGTCCGTGGCCGTATGCATTTGCCTTGACAACGGCAATCATGCGAGCAGGCCTGCCGACTGCTTCTGCGGCATGGGAACGCAGGGCCTGATAATTATGTACAAGCGCTGCGGTATCAATGACTGCAACGGCACGCAGGGCGGAAAGGTCATTCATAGCGTTCTCCTTCATCATAACACAAATTTTGTCACATGACAAGCCTGTTCGGTATTTTTTTGCAGGCAATTGCATAGTTTACAGGGGGAAGGGTGGGGGATTTAAATGCGTAAAAGCCTGCTTTTGGTGGCTTGCTGCTTGCTGGCTCTCCTGCTGATTGGCTGTGTGCCAAGGGCAGATGTTTTTGCACCGTTTCGGGCAGAATATTTTGCAGAGGTTTCGGGAGAGCTTTACGGAATGGCCTTTTCCGCTACTGTGGAAATGGCAAAGGATATGGGAACAGGCACACGTGCGGCTACCGTTATATTTTATGCACCCGACGCGCTGTCGGGCACAGCTGTCAGGAGAAGCGGAAGCGGTGAAATTACCGTTTCTTCAGGCGGCCTGATTATACCCGATGCGGGCGGTATCGGTGCTGCGCTCTTTTCTCTTTTTCCTGTCGTAGGAGAGATTACCGAAAGTGCGTTGACCGACGAGGGATACACGCGTGTGTGTGGTGATAGCTTTACCCTCATTTTGCTGTCCGACGGCACGCCATATGAAATTCAAACTGCTGCTGTCCATGCAAAAGTTGTGCGCTGGGAGCAAAAATAAAAAGCCCCGTTTGGCCCCTTATGGGGCAAAACGGGGTAATTTTAAGCGGAAAATACAGGCTACATAAACGGACGGTAAAAGCGGTAGGCGGAGGGGATTGCGTAAAGCGCGTCGATGTCCTCGCGCGGCGCAAGGAAGCAACCCTTGGGCAGCGAGTCCTTTGCATGCTCGTCAAGTATAACCTCGTAGCCGGTCATGTGCCATTCCAGATGGGTGAAAATATGCTTGGCCTCGCCCAATGGTGCAATGCGAAGTGGCGACAGGCCAAGCTGCTGTAAGGCGTCGGCGACGGCAGCCTCGGTCAGGCCTTCCTGCAGGCAGAATGGCTCATAAAGGCCTGAAAGCAACCCCGTTTCGGGGCGTTTTTGCAGGGCGACGGCATCGCCTACGCGCAAAATGAGGACTGTTCGGCTTTCTTTTTTGCGCGATACGGGCTTGGCGCGCACGGGGATAACGTCGGTTTTGCCCTCTGCCCTGGCCCGACAGCTGTCGGCAAGCGGACAGGTTTCGCATTTCGGCGCACCGTTTGGCAGGCAAACGGTTGCACCCAGCTCCATCAGAGCCTGATTAAAGGTGTTTGGTGCGTGGTGGATAAGTGCGGCAGCCACGGCGGCGGTCAGAGCCTTTTTGGAGGTGGGGGCGAGAATGTTTTTATCAAAGGCAAGCAAGCGTGCGGTTACACGCAGAACGTTGCCGTCTACGGCAGGGTAGGGCAGGTTAAAGGCAAAGGAGGCGATGGCACCTGCCGTATAGTCGCCGATTCCGCAAAGAGCGCGAATGTCTGTATACGCGGTGGGAAAAACGCCGTCATGCTCGTACATAATGCTTTGCGCCGCCTTTTGCATATTGCGTACGCGACTGTAATAGCCAAGCCCCTCCCAAAGCTTCAGAAGTAATTCGGTGGGAGCCTCGGCAAGCGCCTTTACGGTGGGCAACGCATCAAGAAAACGGCGGTAGTAAGGGAGTACGGCCTCCACGCGCGTTTGCTGGAGCATAATCTCGGAAACCCAGATGTGATAAGGCTCTTTCGTGTGCCGCCAGGGCAGGTCGCGTTTGTTTTGTTCATACCACACAAGCAGTGGCGAAAGGTCGGGCAAACTTAACACGCTGTTACTCCTTTCTTTGTTATTGGGGTTTTGGGAGATTCGGCAAATGCCGTTTGCTTTTTGAAAAGCGAAGGAAGGGGTGCTGCTTTTCCAGGCATCTCCGCTTCCTCCTCATGCTTATTTCAAGAATCCGCCGATAATCTGCTCCTCGGCTTCCTTTTCGGTGAGGCCCAAGGTCATCAGCTTAATCAGCTGCTCTCCCGCAATCTTGCCGATGGCTGCCTCATGAATGAGGGAGGCCTCGGGGTGATTTGCCAGTATTTCGGGTACGGCGCTGACCGATGCGCCATCCATGATGATGGCATCACATTCGGTGTGACCGGAGCAGACGTTGTTTCCGTTGACGTGGGAAACAAAAAGCTGCTTCGATTGGTCACGTGCGACCGAACGGGAGATGACGTGTGTGGCGCATTCCGCGCCGTTCAGGTCAATTTCAAAATAGGTTTTTGCAACCTGGTCGCCGTGCGTCATCAGCTTTTCGCGCACGATGAGGGTTGCCCTATCGGCAAGCTTGGCACGGGTGGTGCGGTCCGTGCTGTCCACGCCCTTGATCTGGGCGGTTTCCATTTCCATGTAAGCACCCTCTGCAAGCTCGACAACCGAGGTGGGATTCATCACGTTTCGACCGTTTCCGTCACCCTCGCCGTAGTGCTTTTCGATATAACGCACACGGGAATTCTTGCCAACAAAGAAGGAATGCACGCCGCTGTGCTCGCTTTCGCCCCCGCCGCTGTTGTGAATACCGCAGCCGGCAACGATGGTGACGTCACAATCCTCACCGATATGAAAATCGTTGTAGACAAGCTCCTTCAGGCCCGTTTGCGCGAGAAGCACGGGAATGTGCAGGCTTTCCTTTTTCGTGCCCGGTCTGATATAGATGTCAATGCCGGGCTTATCCTGCTTGGGAACGATTTCAATGTTTTCGGAGCTGCCTGTGGCAAAGGTCTTGCCGTCCACACGCAGGGAAAATGCACCTGCGGGGATTTCGTGAATACCGGCCACCTGCTCAAGCAGGCCCTTTTTAATGCTGTCAAGCGCGGCCATTATCCATTCACCTCCGTTATGCGGCAGCCACCCGAAATGGTGCCAAAGAGCTTTGGTAAAACCTCGTCCTTGCTGCCCTCTGCGGCAATTTTGCCGTCGGCCAGCATCACGACCTTGTCTGCGATATTCAGAATGCGCTCTTGGTGTGAAATGATGAGAATACTGCCCTTTGTTTTTTCGTGCATTTTTTCAAATACCTTGATGAGGTTGTTGAAGCTCCAGAGGTCAATGCCCGCCTCCGGCTCATCAAATACCGAAAGCTTGGTGCCGCGCGCCAGAATCTCGGCAATTTCAATGCGCTTCAGCTCACCGCCCGAAAGCGATGCGTTAATTTCGCGGTTGACGTATTCCTTGGCGCAAAGACCGACCTCGGAAAGATAGGCGCAGGCGGGGGCAACCGAAATTTTTTCGCCGGCCGCGAGGGAAATAAGGTCCTTGACCGTCAGGCCCTTGAAGCGGACGGGCTGTTGAAATGCAAAGCTGATGCCGCGCTTTGCGCGCTCGGTAATCGACAGGTCGGTGATATCCTCGCCATCGAAAATCACGCGGCCCGAGGTGGGCCTTATGATGCCCGCAATAATCTTGGCAAGCGTGGATTTGCCGCTGCCGTTGGGGCCTGTAATGGCCACGAAGCGTTCAGAAATCTTCAGGCTTATGTCATCTAAAATCTCTGTTTTTGCGCCTGCCTCGGCAGGGACGGAAAACGAGATGTGCGAAAGCTCCAGCATAAAAACTCCTTGGTGAAATATAGTCTAAATTAGTATAGCACAAATCCGACAAATTTTCAAGAAGGGCAGGCGTATTTTTATCGGTTGTTGTATTTTGACCGAAAATGTCGGCAAAAAACGTCAAAACGGGTAAAAAGTTTGTCAATTTTTTAACATCATGCTACTTGACGATGAAAAATTGATGTGATATAATATATAATGATAATTTGCGGCAACGCCACGCGCGCGTCGCGAGGCTATCGCATTATACTCAAAATTTCAGGAGGAAACACATGGAATACCGCATTGAACATGACTCCATGGGCGAGGTCAAGGTACCTGCCGACCGTTATTGGGCGGCACAGACTGAGCGCAGTCATGAAAACTTCCGCATCGGCGTTGGCATTGAGATTATGCCGCGCGAAATCACCCGTGCCTTTGGCATTCTGAAGAAGGCGGCGGCAATGGCAAATGCCGCGCTGAAGCCCGAGAAGATGACTGCAAGAAAGCTTGAGGTGATCTCCCGTGCCTGTGACGAGGTGATGTCGGGCGCTTTGAACGACCATTTCCCGTTGGTTGTCTGGCAGACCGGCTCCGGCACGCAGTCCAACATGAACGCGAACGAGGTGATTGCAAACCGCGCGAACGAGCTTGCAGGCGAGCGTCTTTGCCACCCCAATGACGATATCAATATGAGCCAGTCCTCTAACGACACCTTCCCCACCGCGATGCACATTGCTGCGGTCAGTGCCATTGAGGATAAGCTTTTCCCCGCAATTGATTTGCTGATTGAAACCTTTAAGCGTCTTGAAAAGGAAAACGAAGGCATTGTCAAGAGTGGCCGTACGCACCTGCAGGATGCAACCCCCATTACCTTTACTCAGGAGATTTCGGGCTGGCGCACCAGCCTTGAGCGCGACAAGGAGCTGCTTGCAGCATCCCTGCCTACCCTCAAGGAGCTTGCGCTCGGCGGTACTGCCGTCGGTACGGGCCTGAATACACCCAAGGGCTTTGACGTTAAGGTTGCCGAGGCTGTTTCCGAGATTACCGGTAAGCAGTTCCGCACCGCAGGCAATAAGTTCCATGCACTGACCTCCAAGGACGAGCTTGTTTTTGCACACGGTGCAATCAAGGCACTTGCCTGCGACATGATGAAGATTGCAAACGACGTCCGTTGGTTGGCGTCCGGCCCCAGATTGGGCCTTGGCGAAATCCGTATTCCCGAAAACGAGCCCGGCTCCTCAATCATGCCCGGTAAGGTCAACCCCACCCAGTGCGAGGCTGTGACGATGGTTGCCGTTCAGGTTATGGGTAACGACGTGGCTGTCGGCATGGCTGCCTCAGGGCAATTTTGAGCTGAACGTGTTCATGCCCGTTTGCATTTACAATTTCCTGCAGTCCGCAAGACTGCTGGCAGAGGCTATTGTTTTCTTCAACAACAACTGTGCTGTCGGCATTGTTGCCAACAAGGAAAAGATGCACGACAACCTGCACAACTCC
>JAZOSC010000139.1:0-5374 GCA_045656925.1 Eubacteriales bacterium
GCCTTGGCGGCGGAGTATGCCACCTCGCAGGATGCGCCCACCTTGCCCCACATCGAGCCGATCAGCACGATGCATCCTCGCCCTTCGCGAATCATCTCTGGCTGTACCTCACGCGTCAGATAAAAGGCGGCGGAGAGGTTGGTGTCAAGCACCTCGCGCCATTGGGCGTCGCTCATATCGCGGGAAAGCCCTACGTGGGAAACACCTGCGTTGCTGACCAGTATTTCGGGGCAACCGCCAAGGGCGGCGCGTGCGGCGGAAAGCCCGTCGCGCACGGCGTCGGGATCAGAAACGTTACAGGGAATGGCTGTGGCCCCCGTTTTGGCGGCAATGGTTGCGGCGGCGGTGTGATTTGTGCGGTAGAAAAATGCCACGCGGTCACCCGCTTCGGTAAAGGCGCGTACTACAGCGGCACCGATGCCGCGCGAGCCGCCTGTTACAAGAACCCTTCTCATATGCAATCAGGCTCCTTTATGTTATTGATATTGCTATTGTATCATGTAAACTGCGAATTGTAAAGGGCTTTGTAGAAGCCGTTTTCGGTTCTCATGAGGGTTTCGTGGTTGCCCGCCTCAATGACGCGTCCGCCCTGTACGACGAGAATGACGTCCGCGTTCTGTATGGTTGACAGGCGGTGTGCGATGACAAAGCAGGTGCGTCCTTCCATCAGGCGGCTCATGGCGGTCTGAATTGCCAGCTCTGTACGGCTGTCGACGTTCGAGGTGGCCTCGTCAAGAATGAGCATGGGAGCATCGGAAAGCATGGCACGGGCGATGGTGATAAGCTGACGCTGGCCCTTGGAAATATTTACACCGTCATCGGTGAGGACGGTATCATAGCCGTCGGGCAGGCTTTCAATGTAATCGTGAATATGGGCAGCCTTTGCGGCGGCAATTGCCTCATCACGGGTGGCGTTTTCCTTGCCGTAGGTAATGTTGTCGAGAATGCTGCCGCAGAAAAGCCAGGTATCCTGCAGCACCATGGTGAAGGCGCCGCGCAGGGCGGAGCGCTTGAGGTCGTAAATGCTGACACCGTCAAGCGTGATGCTGCCTGTATTGGCATCGTAGAAGCGCATCAGCAGATTGATAATGGTGGTTTTACCTGCACCCGTTGGGCCGACGATGGCAACGGTTGTGCCGGGCTTTGCATGGACGGAGAGGGCGTGCAGAACGGTCTTCTCCTTGGTGTAGCCAAAATCCACATCGGTGAAGACCACCTCACCGCGTACGGTGTCGGGTGCTACGGCGTTTTCACCATCTGCGGGCTCACCCTCTTCATCCATCAGGCGGAATACGCGCTCTGCCGCCGCTGTGGCGGATTGCAGCTCGTTGATGATATTGGCAAGCTCGTTGATAGGACCTGCAAATTTGCGCGAATACTGCACAAAGGCGGAAACGCCGCCGATGGAAAGCACGAATACGGGCGCCAGGTCAGGCGTGGTTTTGGTCAGCATATAAAGAATACCGCCGAAGACCGTCACCAGCGCGATGGAGAAGTTGTTGATGAAGTTGACGGAGGGGCCGATGATAGCACCGTGCCAATCAGCCTTGTAGTAGGCGTCTACCGCATCATTGTTACGGATATCAAAGCGGGAAAGAATGACGTCCTCTTTTGCATAGGCGCGAATGGTGCGCTGGCCCGAGAGCATTTCCTCGGCATAGCCGTTCAGCTCTCCCAGCTTGCGCGAGCGCGCCTTGTAAAGCGGCCTGATGCGCTTGGTTTTATAGCGGGTGAAAAGCACCGAGATGGGAATTGTGACGGCAAACACCAGAATCAGGGGCGGGGAGATGGTAAGCATCATCGCCAGCGCGCCCACCACCGTTACAATGCTGGCAAGCACATGCAAAAGGTCATGGGAAAGCGAGGCGTTGACGGTATCAATATCGTAGGAGATGTGGCTGATAATGTCACCTGTCTGGTGAGTATCAAAGTAGCCGATGGGCAGGGTGGTAAGGTGCGTAAAGACCTCGCGGCGCATTGTGTAGGTGATGCGCTGGCTTAAGTGTATCATCAAAAGAGAAAGCAGGTAGGAAAGCAGCACCGAAACGGCGTAAAAGGCGACAAGAACAGTGGAATATACCCATACGGTGTGTAAATTCACGGTGCCGCCGACGCCACTTTCAATGGCGTCAATGACCTTCGCGGAGAGTGCGGGGCCTGCCAGTGCCAATAGGTTGGAGGAGAGCATCAGGAGAAATGCAAGCAGAACGGTACGGGGATAACGGAACAGGTATTTGCCCATACGGCGCAGCACCTGCATACGGGCTCTGCCCGTGAGGGGCTTGACCTGCGGTATAGTCTGGTTAGTCAAGGAAGGCACCCCCCATCTGCGAATCGCTGATTTCTCGGTAAGCGGAACAGCTTTGAAGCAAATCATCATGCTTGCCTGCACCGATCACGCGCCCGTGGTCAAGCACGAGAATGTGGTCGGCGTGCTTGACGGAGCTGACGCGCTGTGCGACAATAACCGTAGTGGTATCCGTCAACTCCGTTTGAATTGCCCTGCGGAGCGCGGCGTCGGTTTTGTAGTCAAGGGCGGAGGAGGCATCGTCAAGCACCAGAATTTCGGGTCTGCCCGCCAAAGCACGGGCAATCAGAATGCGCTGGCGCTGACCGCCCGACAGGTTGGTGCCCTTTGCGGTAAGCTGATGCTCGTAGCCGTCGGAAAAGGCCTCGATAAAATCGGCGGCCTGTGCCAGCCGTGCGGCACGGCGCACGTCGTCCATGGGAATATCGCGTCCGAAGCGGATGTTTTCCGCAATGCTTTCCGCGAGGATAAAGTCGTTTTGCATCACTACACCGAACATGCCGTGCAGACGCTTTCCGTCCATTGCGTAAACATCCTCGCCGCCGATGCGAATGCTGCCGCTGTCAATATCGTAAAAGCGCATGAGCAGCGCGGCAAGGGTTGTCTTGCCCGAGCCTGTGGCACCAATCACGCCCAGCGTGCCGCCCCTCGGCAGGGTGAAGCTGACATGGTCAAGGTTATTTTTTCTGCCGCCGTAAGAGAAAGAAACGTCGTCAAAGACGATGTAGCGCGTATCATCCGCAGCAAGTGCCTTGGTGTCGGTATGGCGCGCGGTATCGCCTGCCTCTAAAATCTCGGCAATACGGTTGGCAGAGGCGGTGCTGCGGGTCGACATGGTGAAGATACGTGTCATTGCGGTCATCGCGCCCGACATCAGCGTAAAATACTGGATAAAGGCGATGATGCGACCGGGTGAGGACAAGCCGCCGTTTACAAGATAGGCACCCGTGACGATAACGGCAACGAGGCCGATGTTTAAAAACAGTGTCATCAGGGGCTGTGAGGCCGCCATGGTAACCTTGGCACGGCGCTCGCGCGCAATCAACTCGTGACTGGCGCGGTCAAAGCGGTCAATCTCGTGCGCTTCGCGAGAGAGTGCCTTAATGACGCGTATACCCTGGCAGTCCTCGCGTACCACACGCACCATGCTATCCACTGCAGACTGTGTCCGACGGAACAGGGGCAGACCGCGTCTGGTGACGAGGTAAACCGAGCCGCCGATGAGGGGGAGCGCCGCAATCAGAACGAGGGAAAGGCGCCAGTCAAGCACCAGCGTGATGGCGATGCCGCCAAGCAGGAGAATCGGCACGCGGATGGCCATGCGCTGCATCATACCGATAAAATGATGCACGTTGTAGGTGTCCGAGGTCAGGCGGGATTCGAGAGAGGGAACGGTGAAGGCGTCGGATTGACGGGAGGAGAGATGCATTGTGGCATCAAACAGGTCGTGCCTGATGGCACGCGAGGCGTCGCGCGCCACGCGCGAGGCGTTGCGGTTGGCGATGATGTTACCAACCATCGCGATGGCGGCGGCAGCAATCATCGCAGCACCCCAGAGCAGAATCAGAGAGATCTCGCCCTTGGGCACTACGTCGTCTAAAATATAACTTAAAATGTAAGGCAGCGTCAGCTCAAAGAGTGAGGCAATTACCTTGATGGTAAGGCCAAAGGCCATGGTGCGCGCAAGGGGGCGCAGATATTTGAGAATCAGCTTCATTCGGCAAGCTCCTTTACGCCAGCCTTGGCGTTTGCAAGCGCGCGCTCAAGGAGTGCGGCAAACTGTGCGGTTTCAGCCTCGTCAAAGCCCTCGGTGATGATGGCATTCCATTCTCTTGCCATTTCAAGAAGCAGGGGACGGATAGCAAGTGCCCTTTCGGTGGGGGAAACCAGTAGGGTGCGGCGGTCGGTCGGGGATTTGGTGCGCGTGACGTACCCCTCCTTTTCTAAATGTGCAAGATGTCTGGTGACACTGCTTTTATTGACAAACAGCGCCCGACATAGCTCGTCCTGTGAGCAGCCTGCGTGGCGGCAGATGTAGAATAGGTAGGGCTGGTCGCAGGCATCAAGCCCCGTCCCCTCTAACCTCGCAGTGCGCCATAAAGTGGCACAGCGTCCCACGGTGCTCATAAAGCGGTTCAGTGAATACATAAATGCTCCCTTCGTGAACGGTTGCAGGCGAAACGGTTGCGCGTGCAACTAATTTATGAAACCATTATATCACGTGCGCGCGCGTTGTCAAGAGATTTTGGCAAAAAATCCGTCGGTCGGTATAATTTGCCGATTCCGCACATATATGAGGAATGAGGCAATTTACAAAGGAGGAATGAATATGGAACATCAACTTGAAATGCCCACTCAAGAAAAAAAGCGTCGGTTTAAATTCGGTCGCAGACATCTGGTAATGATGAGTGCGGTGCTGCTTGTGGCAGTGGCGCTGGTTCTGAACTTTGTGCTCTTTGGCGGTGAGCAGGCGACAGACCTGCCCACGGGGGAGAACACGGAGGGCGAGGGGAATGCACCAACGGTCAGTGTGGACGGTTATTTTTCTGCCGCGCAGGTCAACCGCCAGCGCGCCCGTGACGAGGCACTTGAGGTGCTGCAGAGTGTGGTAGAGAACGAAAACGCCACCGAGGCAACCAAGACCGAGGCGCTGCTTGAGATTTCCGAGCTGGCACGGGAAATGGAGGCTGAGGCCAACATTGAGGCGATGGTGCTTGCCAAGGGCTTTGAGCAGTGCGTGGCAATTCTCAACGGCGACACCTGCTCGGTCATCGTCAACGGCACCGAGCTTGCCCCCGCGCAGATTTCGCAGATTAACGAAATCGTCTACGAGCAGGCAGGTATTCTCCCCGCCAACATCCGCATTGTGACCAAGTGATAACATAAAGCCGTCCCGTGCATCGCACGGGGCGGTTTTTGCTTGGAAACCGCAGGGAACGGCGCGCCTTTTCTTGACTTTTTTCGCGGAATGATTTATAATGATAGTGTTCTTTTTGATACAATCGTTTTCTCAGGAGTGGATATATGAAAAAACTGTTGAAATTAGCGGCGGTGCTGCTGGTGGCG
>JAZOSC010000140.1:0-4515 GCA_045656925.1 Eubacteriales bacterium
GAGCTTGATTGCTCTTTTTACTTTTTTTAGAGTTGTATTCTCTTTCAGAATTGTCGAGATATTTTCGCACTTGCTGTGCTTCATACTATCTCTCGTTGTTCAATTTTCAAGGATCGCTCGTCTCCGCCTTTTCGCGGCGACCTTTAAATAATACCACACTTTTTCCCTTTTGTCAACACCTTTTTTCAAGTTTTTTAAACTTTTTTTAGGTCTTCAGGAGATATTTTGTGCGGCGCCTCTTGCGAGAGCCTTTATAGAATAGCACCTTGTCCTTGCTTTGTCAAGAGTTTTTTGCATTTTTTACTATTTCGGCAAAGACTTGGCTCTTATTTTATCCGCCCACAGACATTTTATACATAATAAACTAAGAAAACGGAAAACTAATAAAAAAAGAGGTGTACCTCATGCTGACTATACTTGTACGCACCGTTATTATATACGTAATTCTGATTGCCACGATGCGCCTCATGGGCAAAAGGCAGCTTGGCGAATTAGAGATTTCCGAGCTGGTGACCACGCTACTGATCTCGGAAATTGCTTCCCTACCCATCGCGGATCAAACAATTCCCGTCATATATGCCATTATTCCCCTGGTCACCATTCTGACGCTGGAAATGGCGCTCTCCCTCATTCTCCTGAAATGCCCCAAATTGAAAAACCTGGCCTCGGCGCGCCCCACGGTGCTTATTCGCCACGGCGTGCTTGACCAGCGGGAGCTGAAGCGCAGTCGCATTTCGTTAGACGAATTAATCAGCGAGCTGCGTCAAGCAAGCGTCAGCACCATAGAGGCAGTGGATTATGCCATTTTGGAGCAAAACGGCAAAATCTCCATTATATTGAAAAAAGCAGAATCTCCCCCAAGCGCCGCTGACCTTAATATAATATTGAAGGAAAATGGCATCATGCACGCGCTGATTGAGGACGGTCATATCAACGATTACAATCTCTCGTTACTGGGACACGACCGCGATTGGCTTGCGCGCATACTAAAGGAAAAGGGACGCCGGGCTGAAAGCATTTTTCTGCTTTGCCTGGACGACGCAGGTAATTTTTATATGATAGATAAGGATGAAACCGAATGAAAAGCTTTTGGACCTCCGTTTGTATATTTGGCTTACTGATCGGCATTATTATATGGAACTCCATCTATATTCACCGCGTATGCAGAGAGCTGACCGAAGCAGCAAAGGAATTACCCGCTTACGAGGACGGTGCCACAGCGTTGGCTGTGCTGACCGAAAAATGGGAGCGGGAAAGCATTTATATGGAATTGTCGGTTTCACACAACAGCATCAATAAAATCAGTGATTGTCTGTATGAATGGAAAAGTGCGGCCAAGGTAGGGGACGAAGCAGAATACGAGCGATGCAGATATCTTTTTCTCTCTATTATCAATCAAATTACCCGTGCAGAGGGTGTGAGCATCAGTAACTGGGTATAAAAAATGTCCCGTGCAACACCCTCGCGGGTATGCACGGGACATTATATTAATTAAAAATGTAGATTACTTTGCGCTCGGCAAAAGCTTACCTACGCGGCTGCACCAGTCATAATAAAACGCATAAGGAGATTTTACTACATCGGACTGCTCATCCTCGCTGTCGGGAATCTGCTCCATCAAACGGAGTGCCGTGACGATATCCAGCTGTGTTGCCGTTTTTGTTTGGCCGTCAAGAGTATATGTAACGGGACCGTCGATATAGCGAAGAAGCAGGTCGTACTTGGTATAAATGTGCGTCAGCGACATCGCATCAAAGTACAGTGCGTTCACCTCATCCTCGGTGGTCATACGCTCAATTGCCTCCTGCATTTTAGCGGAGACCGCCGCCATTACAGCCATGCTCTTTGCATCTACGGTGTAGGCAGAGGAGAAGTTCATACCCAGAACAGCGGAATAAACCATATCAAGGTTCTGCTTCTTCTCATACTCCCAACGAAGAATATCCTCCTCACAGTCGGGATATGCCAAGAACACGTTACCCGTCTTATTGACATCCATTTCGTACACGTTATCGTCCGTGGAAACAACATACTCATGGCCGTTCTTCTTTTCAAGAGTATAGTTCACGCCCTCAATGCCGTATTGCAGGAGATTACGCACCTCTGCATCGGTATTGATGAAATTGATAATCTCGGCGGAGGCCTTCTCATTGACCGTATAGCTGCCGATAGAGAACATTGAGTTGTAAACCTCACCGTCATCAACAACGGGCATCTGCATGATGAGCACCTCGTACTCATCCTTGTAAGCCTGCATCTCATCCCAGCTACCGCGCATAATCTTAACAGCAGCCTTTGCGCTTGCATCTCCGGTTGCATAGCCAGCGGTATTCTCATAATAGGTCTTGGTTGCAAGCGCCTTCATATAAGACTCGTTCGCAAGCAAAAACTCGTTGCCAAGAATGTTCTTTTGCGCGTATGCATCGCCATAAATAGAAAAATCATTCGGCGTAAGAGCGGGCATACCATTTGCATTAAGCTGCATAGACCAGTAATGTGCATAATCAAGCTCAATCTTCAGACCGCCGTCAGAATAGGTAGCATCGCTGTAAATAGGATAAACCTTGTCGCTACCGGTCTTGTTTGCGTATACCCAATCCAGATACTCGCGGAAATCGGTATCGTACAGCGTAGCATTGCCCAGCTCTGCATTATATTCGTTCATGAGAGCCTTGTCAGCAAGCAGATACACATACTCACCAACGCCATGATTGTTCGGCAGCGCATAAAGCATACCGTCATATATAGCCGCCTTCAGGAAGTTGGGGCTGACGTAAGACGTAAGCTTCAAGGCCGACTCGGACAGATGCGCCTGCATATCCTTCAACCACTTGTTCTCGGCATAATCGGCATATTTCTGATAATTGCCAAGGAAGAGCACGTCTACCTCATATTCGGGAATGGCAGGATACTTAAGCTCGGGAATACCGTGCTCGTTGAGAACCGTTTCCTCGGTTGCGTTCTGTACCGTCACGTTACCTGCGGCAATTTGCTTAAGATGCTCGGTGAACGCAGCCTCTACCGCTGCGTAGTACTCATCCTCGGTGAAATACTTCAGGTTCAGCTTGATTTTGTACTTGGCCTTGGTCAGCGCATTAATCGCCTCGCTGATATCCCAAACCTGCTGCCAAGCGGCCTTCTGCTCATTGGTCATTGCAGCAAGGGCTGCTTTTTGTGCATCGGTCAGGTCTGCCTCCTTAACCTTGGGCGTCAAGCCGGAAAGAATCACACGGCTGGCCTCAGCAACCAAGGGGCTTTCGGTAACCAACCACATATTCAGCGTGGTGGTAAAGCGTGAAGCCTCCTCGTTGATGCTTTCAACGGAGCCATCCTTCTTACAGCCTGCCAGAAGGGGCAAAACCATCAAAAGGGCAAGAACCAGACAAACAATTTTTTTCTTCATAAAGGACCTCCTGCGCGTGTCGCATACGCACGCGACACAGTTATATAGACTTATATTACATCAACTTTTGACATTTGTCAAGTGAAAGAAATACTGACATTGAGCGCGCATATACGCAGCACCCTGAAAATGGCTGTCATCTTCCACAAAAAGCGGTTGCAACATTCACAGCCCATGCCAAAAAAATCATCACTTTGCCAAAGTGCGGCATTCAAAACTTGTGCAATTCTAACGATAATTAAAAATCAATCAAGAAAGCCGCGCAAATGACGGGAACGGCTGGGGTGGCGCAGCTTGCGGAGCGCCTTGGACTCAATCTGACGGATACGCTCACGCGTGATTTCAAACTCCTTGCCAACCTCCTCAAGCGTATGAGAACGGCCGTCCTCAAGACCGTAACGCAATCTGATAACACGCGCCTCGCGCTCGGTCAGGGTGCCAAGCTCTCGCTCAATCACCTCGCGCAAAATCGTAGCGGCGGCTGCTTCCTCGGGCGCAGGCGTATCCACGTCGGGAATAAAATCGCCCAGATGGCTGTCCTCCTCCTCGCCGATCGGGGTTTCAAGAGAAACGGGGTCAAGCGCCACCTTCATAATTTCACGCACGCGGTCGGCAGTCATTCCCATTTTTTCACCGATTTCGGCAGGCGTAGGCTCGCGGCCAAGCTCCTGCAGCATCTGACGCTGGTATCGCGACACCTTATGAATGGTTTCCACCATATGTACGGGGATACGGATGGTGCGTGCCTGATCGGCAATCGCACGCGTAATAGCCTGACGGATCCACCAGGTAGCATAGGTTGAGAACTTAAAGCCCTTGGTAAAATCAAACTTATCCACGGCCTTCATGAGGCCAAGGTTGCCCTCCTGAATCAAATCAAGGAAAAACATTCCCTTGCCCACATAACGCTTAGCGATACTGACAACAAGGCGCAGGTTTGCCTCAACCAATTCGGTCTTTGCATCCACATCACCATCTGCCATTCTGCTGGCAAGCTCCTTTTCGCGCTCTGCGGTCAGCAGCGGCACCTTGCCGATCTCCTTGAGGTACATACGCCCGGGGTCATCGCTCGGTAATCCCTCCCGCTCCCGCATGCGCTCCATATTTTCACC
>JAZOSC010000141.1:0-14138 GCA_045656925.1 Eubacteriales bacterium
CCGGTGGCTGCGCTGCCAATTCCTATCATGCAACCGGCAGCATCGGTGGCATTTATGAGTATGGCTGTAAGCTTTTCAAAAAGCGTATTGAGTGTGCTGTGATGATGCAGGTTGCACGTGCAATGGAACAGAAATGAGAACGCCGATTGCAGATTTTTTAAGGAAGTATGCCATGGCAGACGTGGCGCGCTTTCATATGCCGGGTCACAAGGGACGCGGTCCCCTTGGTATAGAGCCTTATGACATCACCGAGGTGTCGGGGGCGGATGTGCTTTATCATGCCGACGGCGTGATTGCCGAAAGCGAGGCAAATGCCAAGGCCCTTTTTGGCACGGCGCGCACCTGCTATTCCACAGAGGGTGCTACGCTTGCCATCAAGGCAATGCTGGCACTGGTTGCGGCTGATGCCCCGCGCGGTACACGTCCTCGCGTGCTGGCCGCACGCAATGCACATAAGGCGTTTTTATACGGTGCGGCACTTCTTGATATTGATATTAAATGGCTGATGCCGCGTGATACGGCGCATCTTTGTGCCTGCCCGTTAACGCCTGCCGACGTGGAAAGCGCACTTGCCGCAGAGGGGGCCTTACCGCAGGCAGTTTATCTGACCTCGCCCGATTATCTTGGCAACATTGCGGATATTGCGGGGATTGCCACCGTTTGTAAGCTGTATGGGGTACCCTTGCTTGTTGATAATGCACACGGTGCGTATCTGCGCTTTCTCACACCCTCTCGACACCCGATTGACCTGGGCGCTACCATGTGTGCAGATTCTGCACATAAAACACTGGCAGCCCTGACGGGTGCTGCGTATCTGCATATTGCAGTTGACGCTCCTTTGAAATATAGTGAGGGGGCACCCGCTGCCCTTTCACTCTTTGCCTCGACCAGCCCCTCCTATCTTGTGCTTGGCTCGCTTGACCTTTGTAACGGCGCACTTGATAAGGATTACGGCAGGGCCATTACTGCAACCGCATTGCGTGTGACTGAGATGAAGAAGCGGCTTGCCGCAAGGGGATTTGTGCTATGCGGCGACGAGCCGTTGAAGCTTACGGTTGATGCCGCCGCCTGCGGCTATACGGGCGAGGAGCTTGCCGATATGCTGCGTGCAAAGGGGATTGAGCCTGAATTTTCCGATCAGGATTTTTTGGTTCTGATGCTCTCACCTGCCAACACCGATGCTGAGCTTGATGCGCTTGAGGCGGCGCTTTGCCTGATTACACCGCGTATGCCGCGAGAGGTGATAAGACTGCCTGCCCCCAAGCAGATTCCCGCGCTTTCGCCGCGGGAGGCACTGTTATCCCCTGCCGAGGATATTGAGGTGCAGGAGGCAATTGGGCGTATTCTTGCTGCGCCTACGGTATCCTGCCCGCCCGCTGTTCCAGTTCTGATAAGCGGTGAGGTGATCGATGCCGCCGCCGTGAGAATGTTTGAGCAATACGGATTTACACATGTGCGTGTGGTCAAGGAATAAGGAAAAAGGGCTTCTCCTGCGGAGAAGCCCTTTTTCTATTTATGCTATGCACAGAAGCTTTCGGGCAAGCAGAATGGCTTCCTCGGTTGTTTCGGAAAGCCCTGTGGCGAGGGAATCCTCATCGACGATGGCGTCGGCGTATTGCTCGTAGAGTGCAGTACGCTCCTGAAAGAGGTCACACAGTGTCATGCCCGGGCGCAGAACCACACCGCGATGCACGTAGTCACCAAGTCTTTCTGTCAGCTCCTGAAAGCCGATTTTCAGGTAAATGATGTGACCGATGGATTTCAAGTGCTTCATGGCGGCCTCACCGTAAACGGCACTGCCGCCTGTGGCGATCACGGTTTTTTTGATGTCAAGCCCCCTCAAAACCTCACTTTCAATTTCAAGAAAGCGGTCAAGCCCCTCTGAGGCAATGGTTTCGTGCAGCAGACGGCCTGTTTTTTCCTGAATCTGAATATCGGTGTCAAGAAAACGGTAGCCGAGGGATTTGGCAAGAAGCACGCCAACCGTACTTTTGCCTGCAGCCGGCATGCCAATTAAAATGATGTTGCTTTTCATGTGTGTACTGCCTTTCAGGGCTTCAGAATAAAGCTCATTTTTACAGGGTTGTGGTCGGAGTGCATAAACGCCTCGTCGATGGTGGTCACGGCGGTTACGGTGATATTGTCGGACACAATAAAGCCATCAACCGTTACCTCAAAGGTGTGTCCTTTCTGGTACCCCTCATCACAGTTGCGGCAGCTGTGGACGGTACGGTCGCCCGCTACAAGTGAAAAGCGTTCACCCAAAAGCTCAAGCGGCAGGGGCTGCGCCCAGGTGTCCGTGGCATTCTTATGCTCGTGTAGCAGGTCCTTATTAAAGTCACCGCCTGCAATGACATAGCCCCCACGGTCAAGCTCGCCCTGCATATCGGCAAGCAGCAGGCGTAGCTGCTCCGTGGAAATGGTGCCGTCGCTGGTGTAGGCGGAGAGATGAAGGTTGTAAAGGTAAAGCGTCTTGCCGTCCTCGATGGGAATGGCAACCTTGTGATAGCAGCGGTCAAGGTCAAGAAATTTCATAAAGCCCTGCTCGATCGGCAGCTCCACGCGTCTGGCACTTGTCACCGAGGTAGCGGCTAGGGTAAGCAATCCCGCCCTTGATCTGCCGTGCGGCGAGAGGATTGGGTAAAACAGATAGGGGGAGTCGTAGTTTCTGGCAAAGGTGGCCGAATAATCGGGAAGGCCATTTTCAAGATAGGCCTGTTCATCTACGTGATAGCTTCTGGTTGCATCGGTATCTATCTCCTGCAAAAGCATCAGGTCAGCATTTTCTTGCTTTAGGCGTGAGAGAATGCCTGCCAGATTTTTCTTCACCTCGTCCTCTGAATAGGCACGGGATTCGGTGCCGCCGTCCATAAAGAAGCTGAAATCCTGGCTATATGCGGCAAAGCCGATGTTCCAGGTAAGAATGTTATATTCCTCGCCCGCTGCAAGCGCCCCTGTGGCGCGTGCATGAATGGCAGTATCCTCATCACCGATGCGGTGATAAGCAATCAGCACATAGGCAAGGTAGCCCCCGACGATCAGGAGCAGGGCAAGCAGCAGGCAGGCAAGTGAAAGCAATGTGCGCCGCAGAAGCTTTTTGGCGGTAACTGACATAGTAGCTCCTTTCAGAGTTCGTTTTCGCGCGAGAAAAGCGCGAGCTTATCGTAAAGCGCCGCACGTGCCGTGGCCGAGCGAAGCATACGCAGAGGCTTGACGGGCGCGCGCAGAATGCGGCGCACGATCCAGAAAAGCATCAGCAGGGGTAGAAGCACGCGGTGTGCGCCGGCACGGGACCACTCCTCTAGACATTTTTGCCTGACGCCGGCAAGGGCGGTGAGAAGCCCGCTTTTTCCACCCTTGCCGTGCAGGGTGACAATGGCACTGCCTGCAAAATCTGCATTGGCACGTCCGAAATTGCCTGCCGATAAAATATCGGCAAACAGGGCATCGGCAAGGTCAGCATCGCCTGCGGTAAAAGGTGATTTTGCGCGGTCAAGTCCAAGATGGCGTATTGACGCCTCGGTGACGGTGGCGGCAAAGCGGAGCAGACCGATTTCTTCAAGCGTATGAAGCAGAGCAAGGTATGTATCGGGGGTGAGGTCATTTGCAAGAAAAACCGCCCAGTCAAGGAGCTGTCGCAGACCAAGCCCACCCTCTCTTAAGTGCTGCTGCATATGTAAAAGCAGAATGATTGCCTGATGTTGCAGTGCGGGCACGGGAAAGCTTTCGCCGTAAAGCGTGACAGTTCGTGCTGTGTCAACGGTATCGGAGAGTAGCTTTTTGATTGCTTCACCTACCGCACCCGTGGGAATGCCTGCAGGGGCAAGATGCAGCTCGATTTTTACGTTGCTGCGTTTTAAGCTTACGTGACGGTCGTGTGCAATGGGGGATTTTTCAAATCCGAGCGACACAAGGTGTGCCGTCACACGCGGAATATCCTTTGCGGCAAGCAACAGGTCGATATCTCCCGACACCCGCAGGTCGGGGGTGGGGTAAAGTCTGGCCACGCTGTCACCCTTTAAAAGCACGGCCTTGATGCCTTCGGCGGTAAGATAGTCAAAAAGCATGCATCTGGCTTCGGTCAGTGCCGCACCGTGACGGAGAATGAGCAGTGCTTTGTCCTGTAAGGCCTGTAGGGTAGTATCAGGCAGGGCATCCTCGGCAAGGGCGCCAAGCCCCTCACCGACTGTGCCGTGTATCATATGTGCCTCGGCAAGTGTAAGCAGGGCGTTATAATCAGTGTTCTCCGGCAGTGTGAGTGGTACACCCCACAGGGCGGTTTGCAGGGTGGCCTTCAGTGCTGTTTCGGTGGTTTTTTTGGCGGCGGTTTTTTCCTTTTCCTCGTCAAGCTCTAGTAAAAGGAAAATAAACACGCCCAGAAATGCGTAGGGCATCGGGCAAAATTCCCCCGGATTGACCTGTGACATGAGAAAAAGCCCGATGTAGGAGAGGGAGAGGGCGCGGGAGAGTGTATGTCCTTGCCGCAGCATGAGCATGCCGCGCCGCCAGAATAAAAACGCATACGCAAATATACCGACGATACCAAGCCCCGCCACAATCTGCGGTATCATCATGTGATACCAGTTCATGGCAAAGGTTTTTGGCGTGTAAATGTCGGCATTGCCGGTGTAACCGAGTCCTACACCAAAGAGGGGGTGAGAGAGGAAATCGGTTATGGCGCGACGGAGCAGCAGCACGCGTGGTTCATCCCCTACGATAAAGCCGTCCTTAAAGCGGTCGGTATAAAATTTGATGAGCAGGCCGCTTGCGGCAAGAAGGGCAAGGATCAGCACCGCGAGAATCATAAGATTTCTGCGGCGGTGTGCACGGTCATGACGGAGCAGATAGACAAAGCAAAGGATAAGAAGCACAGTGCCGCACAGAAGTCCGCCGCGCGAGCCGCTCATCAGGAGTGCGGCGTAGAAGAAAAGCGCAGACAGAAGGTGCCAGCCGCTGCTTTTGATGGCGTAATAAAAGGGCATGGGCAGGGCAAAAAGCAGGAAGGTGGCATAGACGTTGCGGTTATCAATGCTGAAAAGGAGCAGGTGCCCCAGCCGCTTCAGGTCATTTATCATCCATGACACGCGTACTGCGTAAAAGACAAAGGTAAAGAGTGCGGCAAAAATGCCGACAAGGTAAAGCGCACGGGCAAGCAGCAGACGCGCATCGTAATCGCGCGGGCGAGCAAGTGAGGCGCGTAGCAGGAGATATAGCCCCAGCATACCAAAGCCAAGGCCTGCGGTGTAATAAAGGGTGGCAGGGTTGAAGTATTCGCCTGCCGACAGACACCCCAGACCGCCAAAGGTGACGGCAAGCGATACGGCAAGCAGGGGGGCGGTGAAATAGCCACCCTGAAGGGTGCCGTGATAGCGGATAAAGTGAAATGCCAGCGCTGCAACAGCAGGGACTGCCAGCGGAATATAGGGCGCAAACAGCGCGTAGCTGTCGTAGCAGGAGGAAACCAGCACGGTTAAGAGCAGGAAGGGTGTGGTGGTGGAAAGAATATCGTCATCGGTGACGAGAATGATAAGGATCAGGCTAAGCAGAACCGCAGCACCAATGACGACAACGGTGCCGGCAGCACCTTCCTTTGCAGGGGTATTTGGCGAGGAGAGAAAGTCTAAATACTGGGAAAGCGTCATAGCCGTTGCCGAAAGCGTGAGGAGCAGGGCATGGAAAAGCGGTGTGCGCCAGAAGAGACGCAGCGTTATCAGCCACGTTGGCGCGGCCTTTTTTGCGACCGTCATTCCGTGATACCTCCTTTACTGTAATTTCGAGCTGTATACTGTGCGGATTTTTGCGGCAGAGGTCTGCCAGTTGAATGTTGCAAGACGGGCGGCGTATTTTGCTTTGTTGGGGGCGTACATATCAAGCACGGTAAGCTCCATTGCCTTGGCAAGCAGGTCGGCATCGCCCACGGGATAGTAAAGGGCAAGGTCGCCCGAAACCTCGCGGTTGGTCGGAATATCGCTTAAAATCATCGGCAGACCCGCCGCCATTGCCTCGGTCTGCGGAGAACCGAAGCCCTCGTACAGGCTGGGGAAGACCAGCGCTTTTGCTTCGGCGAGAAGCTTTGCACGGTCTGCATCCGAAGCGTAGCCCGTCACGCGGATATCGGCGGTGTCGGGGGCTTGCAACACGGCATCTATGATGGCATCAGCCCCGCGGCCGTGACCGCCTGCCAGCACCAGCGTGTAGTTTCGTGCGGCAGGACAGATTGCTTGCAGGGTGTTGTAGGCACGTACGCATTCAAGCAGGTTTTTGCGTGTTTCCAGCGTGCCGATCAAGAGGAAAAATTTTCCCTTTTCAAGCCCTTGCAGGGCCTCGTTTTCATAAGACGTCGGGGTGCTTTCCTTTACGGCGCCCGTGTAGTAGCCGGGGTATGCCACCGCGATTTTTTCTGCTGCGGCAGGAAAGCGCGCGGTAATTTCCTTTGCTATCGTGTTTGAAACGGTAAAAACAATGTCGGCGCGCTTGACCGCGCGGCGTACCATTTTGCGGTTATAGGCGGCATAGAGGCGGGGAAGTGTTTCGGGGTGGGAAAATGCCGCCAGGTCATGAATCGTGACTGCTGATACCACACCCTCGGGAAGCTTTTTTGGCATGGCGTAGTTTGTGTAATGCACCACATCAAAGCCCGCCACCTTGCGACGGTAACGGGCGCTTGCGAGATAGCGAAGATAGGAGAGACGGCGACGGATTTTGCCGCCTCTTGGGGTATAGTCCTCCTGCACGACCTCGGTATCAGTCAGGGCAGCAAGGGCATCTGCCAGATAGCTGCTGTATGCGGCAATGCCTGTACCGCGCGCGGTTTGCAGACCGTTGTCCAGTAATATTTTCATTGTGGCACCTCAAAGGTTTAATGCGGCAAATGACTGAAAGCAGTGCTCCCAGGAGAAATGCGTGGCGGCAAATGCGGCGGCAGCCGCACCGATGGCAGCGGCCTCCTTCGGATTATCCAGCAGATGCTGTGCGGCGGCTGCCTGTGTCTGCGCGTCCTCAGCAAGTAAAAGCGTCGTGCCTGCCGTGGCATGTAACCCCTCTGCGCCGACAGCATTGGTCACAACAGGCAGTCCTGCCGCCATGGCCTCAATGATCTTTGTTTTAAGGCCTGTACCAAAGGCAATCGGGGCCAGAAAGAGCTGCCAACGGCCAAGCACCTCGGGCAAATCGGCAACCTCGCCAAGCAGACGGATCTGCGGATCGTCCTGATAGCGTGTGTGAATATCGGCGGGGGTATGTCCCACAACCTCAAGGGTAACGCCCGCAAGCAGGGGCATTACGTGTTCCGCAATATGGGCAAGGGAGGCCACGTTGGCGGGCACTGAAAGATTTCCCACAAAGCCCACTGTATGTGCCTCCTTTTCTACGTTAGCTGCGCGTGTAAAATCGGTAATATCCACACCCGTAGGGACGGCGATTGCCTTGCTTTGGCCAAGCGCAGTGTTGAGAAGTGCGGCTTCTGCCTGGGAAACCAGTATAACGCCGTCGGCAAGCTTCGCCATGCGCTTTTCGGCGCGTGCCACGCGGTGTGCCTCGGTGCGGAGCGTGAGTCTGCCAAGCCAACCACGGAGCAAACGGCGGGTAGCGGGGCGGAGTGCGCCTGCATAGCGCCCTGCAATACAGCCCTCTGCGGAGGCGTTTAACTGACGGCGGTAGCGCACCGATAAAAGGTCGTCAAGGTCAAGAATCAGTCGGGTGAGGCCCTTGTAGCGCTTCATATAAGGTGCGGTGCGAATCATATCGAATATCATAACGTCAGGCTTGATTTCCTCAACCAAACGATCAAGCAACCGCTTGCTTTTACGGGATTCAAAGAGCGCGCATTGTAACGGTTTACCGCCGAGCAGTGATTTTGTGAGCAGATTGCCCATCTGTTCTATACGGGAAAAGGGTGCGGCAAATTCTACACGCGAGATAAACGGTGGCATGTCCTGTGCCTCACGGGGTTGGTCATGCTCGGGAAAGACGAAAAGGGTAATCTCATAGCCATAGACCTCGGCGAGGCCACGGCAATAGTGGTAAAGCGATACCTTTCTGCCGCTGTTGGTGGGCCATGGCAGGCGCGAGGTCACAAAAATCAGGCGTTTGGCCTTGTTTTTCTGCATCTCAAAGCACCTCGCTTTCCAGAATTTTGCAGACACATTCATAAAGCGATGCACCTGTAAAATCTGCATCACCCATGCCGATTAGGGCGGTTTTACAGCCCGCATTTCTGCCTGCCTCAACATCGGTCAGGCGGTCACCGATCATGACTGAGCGTGTGAGGTCAAGGTTGTAGCGTGCGGCGGCGGCAAGCAATAGTCCCGGTGCGGGCTTGCGGCAATTACAAGGGATTTTCAGCGCGGAAATCTCGCCTGCGAAGCCGCTGTCAGGGTGATGTGGACAGTAGAAAATATCGTTGACGTATGCACCCTCTGCCGCAAGCAGGCAGGCAAGTCGTCCGTGAATTGCGGCAAGTCCCTCATGCGTGACTTCGCCGCGTGCGATAACGGGCTGGTTGGTGGCAACAATCACGGGAATATGGCGCTCGTTTAAAAGTCGGATGGCCGCGGCGGCGCGGGGCAGCAGCTCGATCCGATCGGGGTTATTTAAAAAGCTGATATGGCGGTTGATCGTGCCGTCACGGTCAAGGAATACAGCAGGACGGGGACGCCTCATACAGGCTCCCGCAACATAGCCTGCGGCAAGATCGTCGGCACCCTGCTGAAGCCTTTCAGGGGTGCCCAAATCGCGTACGTATTCGGGGGAATTGTAGGCAAACAGCAGCCCCTCGGCGGCAAGCGGGGTGAGAATGTCGCGGTCAAGGTCGGTTTTTTTTGCCTCGGTGAAGCGATGGAGCAGGAGGGGGGCGCAGAGATACAGCCCCGCGCTCGTGCAGTTTGCCGTCAGCACGCGCGTTTCGGCGGGGGGGAGCAGCGCCTTTACGCGCCCGTCCTCGGTGACGTCCACCGCCACGCTGTCAAAAGGGTGCGTCGAGGGGTGGGTAAAAACGGTGGCAAGGCCGCCCTTTTCCTTGTGATAGGCGAGAAAACGGGCAAGGTCCACATCAAAAAGCAGGTCGGCGCCAAGGAGCAGGAAATCGTCTGTCAGTACGTTTTTTAAATGGAAAAGCGCACCTGCCGTGCCAAGGGGCTCGGTTTCCTCAAAATAGGTGATGTGTGCGCCAAATGTCTTGCCGTCACCAAAATAGTTCCTTATCACGTGTCCGAGATGGCCGATGACAAGAGTGATCTCGGCAAAGCCCTCGCGCACGAGTGCCTCGACTGTCCACGCAAGAATGGGCTTACCTGCAAGGGGCAGCATCGGCTTTGGAACGGTGCTGTCAAGCGCCGCTATACGCGTGCCCTTGCCGCCTGCCATAATCACAGCTCTCATGCTACCACCTCACTCTCTTTTGAATAAAATTAAAGTAGATATATTTTTACAGAATATATTATACACAAAAAAATTCCGCTTGGCAAGAGGGTGTGGCGGATTTGCGTGCTTTTTGCACGGTTTGATTTATTTTTTATTAGCTACTTGACAGCCGACGCGAATAGTGCTACAATATCCGTGTATAATATTTTCAAAAGCAATGATGGAAAAAAGTAATCGCGAGGGCTATCACAGAGAGCCGTTGATGCTGGGATAACGGTATGGGTGCGCGATGAAAGAACATTCCGGAGTTCCCGTTCGAACCCCTTTTTACGGGTAGTAGGTGCGGGCGCGGCGGCGCGTTACAGTCGATGGATATTCCCCTGCGGAGTGTCCGTGAGGAGCATATGCTCGAAGGCGGGTGGTACCGCGGAAGATTTTCTTTCGTCCCGAAGGTGGTTTGACATCTTCAGGGGCGTTATTTTTTTGTTCCTGCCAATTCTCCAAAAAACACAGAAGGAGTAAAACTATGAAAAGAACGATTTATTGCGGCCTTGTGCGCGAGGCGCACATCGGCACCAAGCAGCGTGTTGCGGGCTGGGTGCTGAACAAGCGCGATATGGGCGGCGTTATCTTCGTTGACCTGCGTGACCGCGAGGGTGTGGTACAGGTGGTGTTTGACGCTGCCAATCTCACGGCCGAGGATTTCGCTGTGGTGGAGTCCCTTCGCAACCAATCCGTCGTATCGGTAACGGGCGATATCCGCCTGCGCGATGCGACTACCGTTAACCCCCGCATTGCAACGGGCACGGTGGAAATGAAGGCAACTGCGGTCGAGCTGCTTTCGCAGTGCGACCAGCTCCCCTTCTCGCCCGAGGACAATCAGCCTACCCGTGAGGACCTGCGCCTGAAATACCGTTACATTGACCTGCGCAGACCCTCTATGTATCATAATTTGAGAACGCGTGCGTTTATCCAGCACACCGTAGAGGAGTACCTGATTAAAGAGGGGTTCCTTTGCGTGGAAACACCTATGCTCTGCAAATCCACGCCTGAGGGCGCAAGAGATTACCTGGTACCCTCCCGTGTGCATCCCGGCAGCTTTTACGCACTGCCTCAATCCCCCCAGATTTACAAGCAGCTTCTGATGGTGGGCGGCATTGACCGTTATTACCAGATTGCGCGCTGCTTCCGTGACGAGGACCTGCGTGCTGACCGCCAGCCCGAGTTTACCCAGGTGGATATGGAGATGTCCTTTGTGGAGCAGGAGGATGTGCTCCTGCACCTTGAAGGAATGTTTAAGGACCTTTTTTATAAGGTCAAGGGCATCAGGATCGAGGAGCCCTTCCAGCGTATCACCTGGCACGAGGCAATGGACGTCTACGGCTCGGATAAGCCCGACCTGCGCTTTGACCTGCCTATCGTTGAGGTAACCGACCTTGCCACTGCTTCTACCTTCTCGGTCTTCAATTCCGTCACCAAGCAGGGCGGTGTGGTGCGCGCTATCTGCGTACCCGGTGCAGGGGAGAAATTTGCCCGTACCGATATTGAAAATCTGACCGAAAAGGCGATTTCCTTCGGTGCAAAGGGTATGGCGTGGATATTGCTCCGTGCCGACGGCACCGTTAACTCTATCTTACCCAAATATTTTACCGAGGAGGGCTTCAAGGCTCTGCTTGATCGTATGGGTGCAAAGCCCGGCGACTTCATTTTGTTCTCTGCGGATAAGCTGAACACCGTCCGCAAGGTGCTGGGTGCGCTCCGTCTTGCTGTTGCCGATATGCTGGGGCTGCGTCATAAGGATGAATACAAATTCCTGTTTGTCACCGATTTCCCGCAGTTTGAATACTCCGAGGAGGAGGACCGCTTTGTTGCAACGCACCACCCCTTTACCATGCCGTACCCCGAGGATGTGCAGTACCTCTTAACCGATAAAGCAAGGGTGCGCGCACAGGCGTATGATGTGGTGCTCAACGGTATTGAGCTTGGCTCGGGCTCAGTGCGTATCCACGATCGCGAGGTACAGCGCGTGATGTTTGAGGCGCTTGGATTCTCTAATGAGGAGATCGAGGAGCGCTTTGGCTTTATGGTCGGCGCCTTCCGATACGGCACGCCGCCCCACGCAGGCTTTGCCTTTGGTCTTGACCGCTTTGTGATGATTATGGTTGGCGCCGACTCTCTGCGTGAGGTTATCGCCTTCCCCAAGATCAAGGATGCCTCCTGCCCGATGACCGATGCGCCTACCCCCGTAGATGCCTCTCAGCTTGAGGTGCTGGGGCTTGGCAAGGCCCTGGAGGGCAGCACAGGCGGTAGCACGGGTGGTAAAAAGGCAGCCCCCACCATTGATGTAGAGCGCATTGCAGACCTGGCAAGGCTTTCGCTTTCGGGCGAGGAAAAGGCACGTGTGGCCACCGATATGAGTGCCATTATCGGCTTTGCCGACCAATTGTCTGCCGTGGACACCGCGGGTGTGGCTGAGGCAACCTATGTGGTACCCTTGAAAAATGTATTGCGCGAGGACGAGCCTGAAAGCGCGTTTACGCGTGAGGAATTGCTTGCGGGTGCCCCCACACAGGCAGAGGGCTATGTGACCGTTCCCCGTGTGGTAGAAGGATAAGGAGGGAGCTTGCGATGAGTGATTTGTTGAAAATGAGCCTCGCGGAGGCCTCTGCGGCGCTTTCCGCCCGTAAGATCTCCTCTGCTGAGTTAACCAAGGCGTACATCGCCTCTATTGAGAAAAATGAGCCCCGTGTGGGTGCATATATTTCCACCGATGCACGCCGCGCGCTTGATATGGCACTGGCAATCGATCGCCGCCGCGCGGCAGGGGAGTCCCTTTCTCCTCTGGCGGGTATTCCTGCGGGTATTAAGGATAACATTTGCACCAAGGGTGTTGCCACGACCTGTGCTTCCAAGATGCTTGAAAATTATGTGCCGCCTTATAACGCACATGTCATTGAGCGACTTGCTGATAACGGCTTTGTTATGCTTGGCAAGCTTAATATGGATGAGTTTGCGATGGGCTCCACCACCGAGAACTCTGCTATGAAAAAGACGAAAAATCCCCTTGACCTGACGCGTGTGCCGGGTGGCAGCTCGGGCGGCTCCGCCGCTGCCGTTGCGGCATTTGAGGCGGCCTATACCCTTGGCTCCGATACGGGCGGCTCGATTCGCCAGCCCGCGGCGTTCTGCGGCGTAGTTGGCATGAAGCCGACCTACGGTACCGTTTCGCGCTACGGTCTGGTGGCATTTGCCTCGTCACTTGACCAGATCGGTCCGCTGACGCACACCGTCCGCGACAATGCGCTGGTCTTAAATGCCATTGCAGGTCACGATCGGCGTGATGCAACCTCTATCGACCGCACCTACGGCGACTTTGGTGCTGAGATCGGTAAGGGTGTTAAGGGGCTTGTGATTGGTATTCCGAAGGAATTTTTTGGCGAGGGTATTGCCCCCGACGTGAAAAAGGCGGTGCTGGATGCCGCGAAACGGTATGAGAAAATGGGCGCAACCCTTGTTGAAGTTTCAATGCCCGCCATTGACCACGCGCTTGCCGCTTATTACGTGATTTCAAGTGCCGAGGCATCCTCTAACCTTGCGCGCTTTGACGGTGTGCGCTACGGCTACCGTGCCGAGGAGTTTGCCGATATTGCCGATCTTTACAAAAAGAGCCGCTCTGAGGGCTTTGGCGCAGAGGTTAAGCGCCGTATTATGCTTGGCACCTTTGCACTTTCCTCGGGGTACTACGATGCTTACTATAAAAAGGCGTTGCAGGTGCGCGCTCTGGTGCGCGCCGACTACGACCGCGTGCTTGAAGGATGCGACGTCATTTTATCGCCCGTAGCCCCCACTGTTGCCTATAAGCTTGGTGAAAAGAGCCAGAACCCCTTAGAGATGTATATGGGCGACGCGTACAGTGTTCCCGTAAACGTAGCGGGAATTCCCGCACTTGCTTTGCCCTGTGGCATGGGGGAGGGCGGTATGCCCGTTGGCTTGCAGCTGATGGGTAAGCCCTTCTCCGAGGCATTGCTTTACCGCGTTGGCGCGGCACTTGAAGACGATATGGGAGGTAAAAAGGCATGACACTTTACAAGGGCTATGAAATGGTCATCGGTCTTGAGGTTCACGTAGAATTAAAGACCAAGACCAAAATTTTCTGCTCCTGCCCCACGACCTTTGGTGCAGAGCCGAATACACAATGCTGTCCCGTTTGCATGGGGTATCCCGGCACGCTTCCCGTTCTCAATAAAAAGGTGGTCGAATATGCCATCAAGGCAGGCCTTGCCACCAATTGCACAATTGCAACCTATTCCAAGCAGGACAGAAAAAATTATTTCTATCCCGATCTGCCCAAGGCATATCAGATTTCTCAGTACGACCTGCCTCTGTGCGAGCACGGCTGGCTCGACGTGGAAACCGAGGAGGGTGCAAAGCGCATCGGTATTACGCGTATTCATATTGAGGAGGATGCGGGCAAGCTGGTGCATGATGATAAGCACGGTACAATGATTGACTGCAACCGCTGCGGTGTGCCGCTTATTGAAATTGTTTCCGAGCCCGATATCCGTTCTGCCGAGGAGGCAAAGGCCTATCTGCAAAAGCTTCGCGCCATCATTCTTTACACGGGCGTGTCTGATTGTAAAATGCAGGAGGGCTCACTGCGCTGTGATGTTAACCTCTCGGTAAGAAAGGCGGGTGAGAAGAAATTCGGTATCCGCACGGAAATGAAAAATCTCAACTCCTTCCAGTTCATCGTCAAGGCGATTGAATATGAGTACAAG
>JAZOSC010000142.1:0-6714 GCA_045656925.1 Eubacteriales bacterium
CTGCGTATAGCTGTAAAGCACGCCCGCCACACCTGCAAAGAATGAGGATACGGTAAAGACGAACAGCTTATATTTCGTCACGTCCACGCCCATCGCGCGCGCGGCAATCTCGTTATCCTTAATGGCAACGATCGCACGGCCATGCTTGGAGCGCATCAGGTTCTGCGTTACGGCAAGGCAAGCAATCAGCATCAGGAATGCGATGATAAAGAGGTACTGGCGCTTAAAGCGGGGGGTTTCAAGACCCAGCGTGCCGCCAAAAAGTCCTGCGGGCAGGTTCATCACCACTGAGCGCACGATTTCGCCAAAGGCAAGTGTAACGATGGCAAGATAGTCGCCGCGCAAGCGGAGTGCGGGCAGACCGATGATAAAGCCAAAGAGTGCGGCAACCACACCGCCTGCCAAAAGCGCAACCACAAGGGTAAGGATATTACTTTCGCCGCCAAAGAGGGGTGCGAGGATTGCGGCAATTTTACCGCCCACGTAAGCGCCCACGCACATAAAGCCTGCGTGACCGAGCGAAAGCTCGCCAAGGAAGCCAACCACCATACCAAGCGATACGGCAAGCAGGGCGGCAATGGCAATCTGCTCAAGCAAAAACTGGTTGCCCATTTTGAGCGACCCTGCAAGGGAGAGTGCGCCAAACAGGACTGCCACAAGCGCAACCACGATGTAATTGAGGTACTTGCGGATAAAGGGCTTTTTGAAAAATGCAACGATTTTGCTCATACCTTTTCCCTCCTTGCCTTGCCGAGAAGTCCTGCGGGCTTCACAAGCAAAATAACGATAAGGACGGCAAATTCAATAGCGTCGGTAAAGGGGGCAAGCGCGGGCACACTGAGGGCAAACGCCTCAATCACGCCAAGCACGATGCCGCCAAGCATAGCACCGGGAATAGAGCCGATGCCGCCGATCACCGCCGCGGTAAACGCCTTGATACCGGGCATAGCACCGAGCGTGCTGGTCAGGCTGGGGGCCTTCATCAGCATCAGATACGCTGCGACCGCGGCAAGCGCCGAGCCAATGGCAAAGGTAATGGCAATAATGCTGTTTACATTTACACCCATCAGCTGTGCGGCACCTCTGTCCTCCGACACGGCAACCATTGCGCGACCCGTTTTGGAATATTTGACAAACAGTGTAAGTGCCGCCATAGCAACAACCGTAACACCCAATGTAATCAACGTGCTGTACGTCACGCGAAGCTCGCCAAGCATAAGCGAGCCGCTGACCTGAAAGCGCGTGGGCATTTTGGGTGCCGCACCGAAAATAATCTGTGCAAGGCTCTGCAAAAGCGAGCTGACGCCGATAGCGGTAATCAGCACCGCCAAGGGCGACGCACCGCGCAGGGGACGATAGGCAAAGCGCTCTACGAAAATGCCCAGCGCCACGCAGAAAACGATTGCAAAGGCAAGCGCCACCAGCGGTTGGTCTATCAGCAACAGTGTAGAAAACATTGCATATCCGCCCACCATGATGATATCACCGTGGGCAAAGTTCAGCATCTTGGCAATACCGTACACCATTGTATAGCCAATGGCGATAATGGCGTAGGTGCCGCCTGCGCTGAGGCCGTTTAATAAAGCCGTTAAAAATTCCATAGCTTCAATCTTCCTATTATGACAAGTTTGCTGGCGCAGATTTCCACGCCAGCAAACCGACAAATTCTATTCTTCCGTCTGATTAGTTGAGTGCCTCAACAAGTGCTTCCTTGTTAACGAAGCCGTCAGAGGTCCACTTAACGGTACCGGTACCGGTAACAGCGTTTGTAAGGGTGTAGCCACCGTTGAACTGTGCCTTAAGGATTTCGCACATATCGGAAGCAGAGGTCTTAGCGTTTACCTTCTCGCCTGCCTCGATAGCAGCCTTGAGCGCGCCAAAGATAGCGTATACGCAGTCGTAAGCGGCAGCGCCGAACTGGTTAAGCGTTTCTGCGCCGTATGCGGCAACGTACTTATCAACGAATGCCTTTGCAGCACCCTCGGTAGCGCCTGCGGTGAAGTGGGTGAGCATCGTAACCTTCTGGGTAAGGGTGGTAAGGTCGATAGCGGATGCAAGACCATCAAAGCCGTCGCAGCCGTAGTAAACCTTGATGCCGTCCTCATCCTTCGCCTGGTTCATGAAGAGTGCGGCAGGGGTGTAGTAGATGGGCATGAAGATGAACTCGCAATTCGCCAGCTGGCCAACCTGCGTGGTGAAGTCGGTTTCGGTGGCGGTGGTGAAGGAAGCGGGAACAACGGTGATGTCCGAATCAAGATTTGCGATAAACTCCTGGTAAATACCGTTGGAGTAATCGTCGTCAGACTTATAGAATACGCCGATGGTGGTGTAGTCAAGGCTGTTTACGTAGTCAGCGGCGGCCTTACCCTGCTTAGCATCTGCAAAGCACATCTGGTAGCCATTTGCCTCAGCGCGAACTGCATCAGCAGAAGCGGAGGGGGTGAGGAAGAATACGATGTCGTCCTTGGAAAGCTTAGCAAACTCAAGGGCGGGCTTGGTGGTTACACAGCCAAGAGATACCTGCATGCCCCAGTCCATCAGGGTTGCGTAGTTGTTGGCAATCTTGGTGGGGTCGTGCTGGTCGTCCATAGCCTTCAGCTCAAGCTGAATGCCGTTAAGACCGCCTGCGGCGTTGATTTCGTCAACAGCCATCTTTGCAGCGTTGGCTACGGCCGTGCCGTAAACAGCAGCGGCACCGGTGAGAGGACCGGAAAGACCGATCTTGATGGTCTTGCTGTTGTTGCCGCAAGCAGAGAATACTGCGGTGCAGCCAACAATCATGAGAAGTGCCATGACGAGTGCAATGATTTTTTTCATGATTCTTTTCTCCTTTATGGAAAATAATTTTATCGGGGTTAACCTACGGTTAGTCCGACGATATGGGAAAATTATACCGCACTTTGCGAGGTTTGGCAATAGTCAAAATGCACAAAATCTTATTATTTTATTATAATAATACACGAAAACATGCGTAAAACTGCAATTTATGTAAGAATGACGCAAAAAAATCTTGCATTGGCACAGATTTTTTGCTATACTCTTTATTAATGCTTTTTCTGGTAAAACTCTCTTGGCATAACCCCCAAAAACGCGTGGAAAACTATCAAAAACGGTCGTTAAGGGGGGCAATATGCTCTTTTCCTCGTTTACATTTCTCTTTTTCTTTCTGCCCATTACACTGCTTCTCTACTTTACCCTACCCCTTCTTTACAGACTTGCAGGACGCAGACATCAAACGGCAGACCGAGCGCTTCCCGCACAAAATTTCCTGCTTTTTATCGCCAGTCTGCTTTTTTACAGCTGGGGAGAACCGCTGTACGTGCTGCTGATGCTTCTGACGGTGCTGTTTAATTATGCAGGCGGCCGTCTGCTGGCAAGAGGCTCGCATACACGCGCAGTGCTCACCGTGACCGTCACGGCAAATCTGTTCCTGCTGCTCTTTTTCAAGTACAGCGCATTTTTACTGGGGCTTTTCGGCATTTATTTCTCCGCTCCGCGTATGCCCATCGGTATTTCCTTTTACACCTTTCAGGCGATCTCCTACCTGGTCGACGTCTATCGGGGGCGGGCGAGAGCTGCCACGGGCATCGTCACCTTTGGCACCTATATTGCCCTGTTTCCACAGCTGATTGCAGGCCCCATTGTCCAATATAACGAGATGGAGCAAGCGCTTTTTTCACGCACACACAGTGCCACCTTAGCGGCACAGGGTGCCACACGCTTTATTGCAGGGCTGACCAAAAAAATGCTGATTGCCAACCCTGCAGGCGCACTGCTTACAGCGATTCTCACTCAAGGCACGGCGACGCTCTCGCTTTCCGCCGCATGGCTGCTCATTTTATCCTTTGCGGTACAGCTTTATTTTGATTTTTCAGGCTATTCCGATATGGCAATCGGCCTTGGGCAGATTTTCGGCTTTCACTTTCCCGAAAATTTCAATTACCCCTATACTGCTATAAGCTTTACCGATTTCTGGCGGCGATGGCACATCACGCTATCCGCCTTTTTCAAGGATTACGTCTATATCCCGTTAGGGGGCAGCAAACACGGTGTTTTTCGTACCGTTCTGTCACTTTTTGTAGTCTGGTCGCTGACCGGGCTGTGGCATGGCGCGGCCTTTAATTTCCTTTTATGGGGGCTTTATTATTTCACCCTTCTGCTTCTTGAAAAGTTTTTGCTTGCGCGCCTGTTAACGCACGTGCCCACACCTGTGCGACGTATATTGACCTTTTTCGGCGTGTTGCTTGGCTGGCTGCTTTTCCTGCTTGACGGCAGCAGCAGCGCGCTTTCCCTGAAGGCCCTGCCCGCCATTCTTGCCGGCCTGCTTGGTTTTCACGGGCTGTTTTACGGTGCAGACCTCTTTCACCTTGCCCGTCATATCCCCTTTTTTACGATTGCCCTTCTCGGCGCTACACCTCTGCCCCGTCGCTTGTATCGGAAAATTACCGAAAAGCACAGCACGTTTGCCACTCTTGTTCTTCCGCTCGCCGCATTTTTCCTGTCGCTCTGCTATCTGGCAAGCGACAGCTTTAACCCATTTCTTTATTTCAGGTTTTAATAAAATTCACATATACTGTAACAAAACTATTCATATACGAGGTGTATTATCTTGGACCGACTGTTAGGAAAGCTTTTCATCAAGGATTTTGAAAATTACAAAAGCCCCGCTGTGCGCCGCGCATGGGGCACACTGGTCGCAATCTTCGGCATTGTGATGAATCTTCTGCTTTTTGCAGGAAAACTCATTGCAGGCACGCTGACCGCCTCCATTTCTATCCGTGCAGATGCCGTCAATAACCTCTCTGATGCCGCTGCCTCCATTGTCACGCTCATCAGCTTTAAAATCTCGACGAAGCCTGCTGACCGCGCCCACCCCTTCGGTCACGCGCGCATTGAATACGTGGCTTCCATGATTATTTCCTTCTTTATTCTTTTCATCGGCGTGGATCTGGTGCGCGATGCGATTGGCAAGCTATTTGCCCCGGCAGCTCCCGTTTTTCGCCTTGTTGCTGTCATTGTGCTTGCCGCATCGGTGCTTTGCAAGCTGCTGATGGCTTTGCTCAATCGCCGCATCGGCAAAAAAATTGATTCCGACGTGATGCGTGCCACGGCCGCCGACAGCTTTTCCGATGCCGCCGCTACCTCGGCAGTGCTTCTTGCCAACCTATTAAGCATTATCCTGCCCAGCAACGCCGCACAGTACGTTGATCCCATAATGGGTATTCTGGTTGCAGGGCTTGTTTTTGTGGCAGGTCTGCGCGTACTGAACGAAACCAAAAATTCCATTCTCGGCGAAGCACCAACCAAGGAAACCGTTGATGCCATTCGCCGTATTGTGGGAGAATATCCGGCCGCGCTTGGCATTCACGACCTTGTAGTGCACAACTACGGCCCGGGTAAAACGCTTGCTTCCCTGCACGTGGAGGTTGACGGCAAGGCCGATATGTTTCATTCGCATGACGTCATTGACCTGATTGAACGGCGTCTCGCAGAGGAGGAGCATATTATCGCAACCATTCACATGGATCCTATTATTACAGATGATCCCAAGGTGGAGGAATGGCGCACACGCGTCATCGCCATGGTACAGGCATTTGATAAACGCCTGCAAATCCACGATTTCCGTATGGTGCCCGGCCTCACCCATACCAATCTGATTTTTGATATTGCCGCACCCTTTGAGCTAAAGATGACCGACGACGAAATTGCAGAGGCGGTTTCCGCCGTTATCCGCGCCGTAGACGGCACACATTTTGCGGTAATTACCGTTGACAGAGTATAACATCACGCAATAACGGATAAAAAAAGGAACGCTACCGTTCCTTTTTTTATTTAATTTCCCTTTTGCCAATTAATTTTTTTAAAAACCTCTTGCATTTTCAAAAAATTTGTGATAAAATAGAATTGTTCTAAAAAAGAATATCTGAAACAGAAAACTTTATACAAAAGGAGATTATAGCTATGGCAAAATGGAGATGCACGATTTGCGGTGAGATTGTGGAGGGCGACCGCCCCGAAAAATGCCCCCTTTGCAAGGCACCCGGCGAGAAGTTTGTAGAGGTTGCCGACGAGGGCATGACCTGGGCAGCTGAGCATGAGGTTGGCGTTGGCAAGGCCGAGGGTGTTCCTGCCGAAATTATTGAGGGCCTGCGCGCAAACTTCCAGGGTGAATGCACCGAGGTTGGTATGTACCTTGCAATGGCACGCGTTGCACACCGTGAGGGCTACCCCGAAATCGGCCTGTACTGGGAAAAGGCTGCATGGGAGGAGGCAGAGCACGCCGCTAAATTTGCAGAGCTTCTGGGCGAGTGCGTCAGCACCTCTACCAAGGAGAACCTGACTGTCCGCGTCGCTGCCGAGAACGGCGCAACCGCAGGCAAGTTTGAGCTTGCTAAGATGGCAAAACAGCTGAACCTCGATGCCATTCACGATACCGTTCACGAGATGGCACGCGACGAGGCGCGCCACGGCAAAGCATTTGAGGGTCTTCTTAAGAGATACTTCGGTTAATACATCGGGATAAGGAGTTATGCCATGAAAGAAAATTATATCATCTGTAACTGCATGCAGGTAAGCTACGCCAGGATTGCCGATGCGCTTGACACGCACGAGAAGTTTGACAGCGTTATCTCTGCTTTCGAGGAAATTCAGAAGCAGACCCACTGCTCCACGGGCTGCGGCGGCTGCCACCAGAAGGTGCTTGATACCATTTCC
>JAZOSC010000143.1:0-7069 GCA_045656925.1 Eubacteriales bacterium
CAGAAACAACGGCACCTTCGGCTGTGTCGGCTGTGGCAGATGCCTTGCACGCTGCCCCATTTCGATGAATATTGTCAAGGTCATGAAAACATTGGGAGGTAAGAACTGATGAATAACGAAACTTTGATTCCTTATGTTGGCATTGTGACCGAGATCACGCAGCAGACTCCCGACGTCAAGACCTTCCGTGTAGAGGCTCCCGGCGGCGGCAAGCTTTTTGAGCATAAGCCCGGCCAGTGCGCGATGCTTTCCGTGCCCGGCATCAGCGAGGCAATGATTTCCATTACCTCCTCGCCCACGAACACCGAGTACATGGAGTTCAGTGTGAAGAAGTGCGGATGCCTGACCGAGTGGCTGCACGCCATGGAGGTTGGTCAGATGATTACCGTGCGCGGTCCCTACGGCCGCAATTTCCCCGTATACGATGAGCTGCTTGGTAAGGACCTGCTCTTTATCGCGGGCGGTATCGGTCTTGCGCCTCTGCGCTCGGTGATTAACTACGTGCGCGACAACCGCGACAAGTTTGGCTCGGTTGATATTGTGTACGGCTCTCGCTCGAAGGAGGATCTTGTTTATTACGATGAGATCGTATCGGAGTGGATGAATACCCCGGGCTTCAACGTTCACCTGACCATTGACCGTGAGCAGGAGAACTGGGACGGTCACGTCGGCTTCGTTCCCAACTTTGTCAAGGAGCTGAATCCCGATCTGAAGAAAACTGTTTTGATGTGCGGACCTCCAATCATGATCAAGTTTACGCTTGGTGGCCTGATGGAGCTTGGCTTCAAGAAGGAGCAGGTCTACACCACCATGGAGCTTCGTATGAAATGCGGCATCGGCAAATGCGGTCGCTGCAATATCGGCAACAAGTACGTCTGCAAGGACGGCCCTGTGTTCCGCTTTGACGAGCTTGACGAACTTCCCAACGAATACTAATAAGGAGAAAGCACAACAATGGAAAAAATGGTTAACATTTACCTTTACGGTAAAAAATATGAAGTGCCTGCAAGCCTCACCATTATGAATGCAATGGAGTATGCGGGCTACCAGCTGGTGCGTGGTGTCGGTTGCCGTTGCGGCTTCTGCGGCGCTTGCGCTACCATCTACCGCATTAAGGGCCAGAACGAGCTGAAGACCTGCCTTGCTTGCCAGACAAAGGTTGAGGATAATATGTATATCGCAACCCTGCCCTTCTTCCCGCTTGTAAAGCAGCCCTACGATATTCAGAAGATTAAGCCCACCGAGCAGATTATGATGCAGCTTTACCCTGAGATTTATGCCTGCGTCGGCTGCAATGCCTGCACCAAGGCCTGCACCCAGGATCTGAAGGTAATGCAGTACATCGCTTATGCACAGCGCGGTGAGTACGAGAAGTGTGCAGAGGAGTCCTTTGACTGTGTAATGTGCGGTGTATGCTCCTCCCGTTGCCCTGCAGGCATCACCCATCCGCAGGTTGGCTTGCTTGCACGCCGTCTGACGGGTAAGTATCTTGCTCCTGAAACGCAGCACCTGCTTGACCGCGTTGCTGAAATCGAGGCGGGTGATTGCGAGGCTGCTCTTGAGGACATTATGGCAAAGACCGCTGAGGAGCTGAAGGCTCTTTACAACAACCGCGATTTCGAGCAATAAGGAGGTGCGAACAATGTATACACAGGAAATGTTAGAATCCATCAAGCGCGTGGAAGCAACCCGCGCTGCGCGCCTTGCAGACGTGAAGGCAGGCATTCACCCCCGCCGCATGACGGCAGAGGAAAAGGTTCAGGTAAAGCAGGAGAACCACCCCGACTACATCGCATCTCAGTTTGCTGAGCTTGCAATTGGCCCGAACAGAGGCGAGCGCGTGCCGCTTGAGCTGGCAGAGATGCTGCAGGCCAACCCCCGCGTGAATCCCAAGGACATCGACCTTTCCAAGATTGATTATGATGTAGACGTGCTGGTTATCGGCGGCGGCGGCTCCGGCTCCGCAGCTGCGATCATGGCACACGAGAACGGCGCAAACGTTATGATTGTAACCAAGCTCCGTCACGGCGATGCAAACACCATGATGGCAGAGGGCGGTATTCAGGCAGCCGATAAGGCAAATGACAGCCCTGCACAGCATTACCTTGACGTAATGGGCGGCGGTCACTTCAAGAACGTTCCTGAGCTTGTGAAGAAGCTTGTGAGCGATGCACCCATCTGCATCAAGTGGCTCAACGACCTTGGCGTTATGTTCGATAAGGAAGAGGACGGCACCATGGTTACCACCCACGGCGGCGGTACCTCCCGTAAGCGTATGCACGCCTGCAAGGACTACTCCGGTGCAGAGATTATGCGCGTGCTTCGTGACGAGGTACAGAACCGTGCAATTCCCGTAGTAGACTTCACCTCTGCTATCGAGATTATCAAGGACGAGAAGGGCAGAGCAGCAGGTGCGGTTCTCATGAACATGGAAACCGGTGAGCTGCTGATTGCTCGTGCAAAGACCGTTATCATCGCTACCGGCGGTGCTGGTCGTATGCACTACCAGGGCTTCCCCACCTCCAACCACTACGGTGCAACGGCTGACGGTCTGGTTCTTGCCTACCGTGCAGGCGCGCCCCTGCTTTATGCATACACTCTGCAGTATCACCCCACGGGTGCTGCATATCCCAGCCAGATCTTTGGCGCGCTTGTTACCGAGAAGGTTCGCTCCATCGGCGCACAGCTCGTCAACAAGGACGGCGAACCCTTCATGTATTCCCTTGAAACCCGTGATATCTGTGCTTCGGGCGTTATCCGTGAGTGCAAGCGCGGTAACGGCGTTGATACCTTTAACGGCGGCCAGGGCGTATGGCTTGACTCTCCCATGATTGATATGATTCACGGCGAGGGCACCATTGAGAAGCGTATTCCCGCTATGCTTCGTATGTACCTCAAGTACGGTATTGATATGCGTAAGCAGCCCATTCTGATTTACCCCACCCTTCACTACCAGAACGGCGGTATCAAGATTGGTGTAAACGGCATGTCCGATGTTGAGAACCTGTTTGTTGCAGGTGAGGCTGTGGGCGGTATTCACGGCGAGAACCGTCTGATGGGCAACTCTCTGCTTGATATCATCGTGTTTGGCCGTAACGCAGGTGTGAACGCCGCAGCTGCTGCAAAGCAGGTTACCCTTGGCAAGAAGCTGACGCTCAGTCACGTCAAGGACTTCATGAAGGAGATGAAGGATGCAGGCATCAAGACCGATGCAGTATCTCCCAAGCTTCTGCCCCGTTATACCCACGGCAACCCCGTATTTGATCAGCCCAACGCAAAGCTGATGAAGTAATTTCACGTATTTCGCTGGATACACACGCCGCCCGGCAGGATGGCGTGTGTATCAAATTTGCTTCCTTGCAGATCAAAAGGCTTTTGGGGCATTATAACCTATAACGGTATCGAAATGCCGTCAAATGCCTTTTCTTCTGTGTGGAAGCTAATCTTTCTAATGATTTTGGAGAAATTAAAAATGAAAAATGCAATTCGTATCATTCTGCTTGTCGTAATTGCAGTTCTGCTTTGCTTTCCCTTTGTGGAGCTTGGCCGTCCTGCAGGCTCGGTAGCAGATATGGCCGCTAAGGCGACCGATAAGGGCTATCAGGTGATGCCCATGGACGGGGAGTTTCCTTTTCCTGTCACGGTTGACGGTGAGGTAAAGGCTCTCACCGCAAAGGGCGCTCTGATTGCAACCAAGGATAAGAACAGCCTGACTGTGATTTATCTGGCAAGCAAGGCTGACGCTAAGGCTGTTTACAATTATTACAAGGGCCAGATGAAGGACAACGACGTGCTGGAGCGCGCAGGAGATGTGGTATACTTTGGTACCGATGCCGCACGCGGTGAGCTGATTCGTCCCGCCTTCTTCAATTCCTTCAAGAATATTCTGAAGGTGAGCGGCACGACCTTCCTTGTGTACAGCGTATTTGTGATCGCTGCACTCGGCTACCTGCTTGGCAGAGTAACCATCAAGGGTGTGAACCTCGGTACTGCGGGTGTGTTCCTTGTAGCACTGCTCTTTGGCTGCTTCTTCTATAAGGATCTTGCCTTCCAGCTGCCCTCTTACACGACCAACGCACTGAAGGTGATTGAAAGCCTCGGTCTTATTTTGTTCGTCAGCTCGGTTGGCTTTATTGCAGGGCCCAAGTTCTTTGGTAATTTGAAGAAGAACTTTAAAACCTATATCCTGCTTGGCCTTCTGATTATTGTGTCAGGTGCTGCTGTTTGCGCGCTTTGTGTGCTCATTCAAAGCAACTTCACCGAGCTGCCCAAGGGTGACCTTGCTGCGATTATGGCAGGCTTGTTCTCGGGTGCGCTCACCTCTACTCCCGCTTTCTCCGCTGCTAAGGCTGCCGCTACCGCACAGGGTATTGACGAGTCCCTCGTTGCCGTTGGTAACGGTATCGCTTATATCTTCGGCGTTATTGGCGTTGTGCTGTTTGTTCAGCTGATTCCCAAGTTCCTCAAGGCTAACATGGCAGAGGAGCGCGCTAAGATTGCGGGCGGTGATGCCGATACGGGCGAGGAGCCTGTTGAGGCTGTTTCTGCTAAGAAGATGATTGAAATTGATCCGTTCGGTATTGCGGCATTTGCGCTGGCATCTATTATCGGTGTCATTGTCGGCTCCTTTAAGTTCGGCAATTTTTCTCTGACCACCACAGGCGGCTGCCTGCTGGTTGCGCTTGTTTTTGGTCACTTTGGTAAGATTGGCTCTATCAAGATGATGCCCTCCGCACAGACGCTTAAGGTATTCCGTGAGTTTGGTTTGATGATTTTCCTCATTGGCTCCGGTATTGCGGGTGGCGCGAAGTTCGTGCAGTATTTTGAGGCAGTTTATTTCCTCTACGGTGCGATTATGACGATTGTTCCTATGATTGTCGGCTTCTTCTTTGCAAAGTACGTGCTCAAGATGCATCTTCTCAATACCCTTGGCTCTATCACAGGCGGTATGACCTCTACCCCCGCACTTGGCACCTTGATTCAGGTATCTGAAACTGAGGACGTCGGTGCCGCTTATGCCGCCACCTACCCCATTGCGCTCATTTCCGTTGTGCTTTGCGCGCAATTCGTGATCATTATTTTCGGATAATCGTATCAGCGATAATAAAACGGAGAGGGAACCTCTGTTTCCTCTCCGTTTTATAAAAAATATTTTTAATTATTTTTACAAAAGGTATTGCATTTTTGAAAAGACTATGCTATAATATCACCGTTCGCCAAATGGCCCGTTAGTCAAGCGGCTAAGACGTCGCCCTCTCACGGCGAAGGCATGGGTTCGATTCCCGTACGGGTCACCACAAAACAAAAGGCACCTGCTAATAGGCGGGTGCCTTTTGCTTTGCGGCGCGCTCGCGCGCGGAAGTCCCCAACACGCGAAACTGAAACATTATCAACTTTTATGTATTTAGGCGCGTGTATGGGGACGAAATATTGCTCCGCCGTTTCCGCGTCGGAAACCTCGCAGGGCGGAGCAAGTTCCCGTACGGGAACACCATGCACAGCTTGAAAAGCTGTGCATGGTGTTCGTTGCTCTGCATAAATGCAGTGGGAGAGCTTTTCTTTCCTTACGGCCTGAGAAAATTAAACTTGATAACCGTTTGAACTTATGATATAATAAAGGAAAGATATTGCGCTTGCGTGTGGCGAGTGTTTTCAAGAAAGGATTGGACGGTATGGACGAAAAGCAACAGAAAGCAGCAGAAAATCTTGCTCCCGTTGGCCCTGCTTCCTGCGTGAAGGGGAACTGGCTGGCGCTTTTACCGATCGCGGTATTTCTGGTCATTTACATTGGTGTGAGTGTCATTTTCAAGGATTTCTATCTGATGAGTGTGGTGGTTGCGTTCCTTGCAGCCTTGCTGGTGGCTTGCTTGCAGAACAGGGCACTTTCCTTTGAGGAAAAGCTGTCTGTCATGGCGCGCGGTGTGGCGGACCAGAACATCATTACGATGATTCTGATTTTTCTAGCCGCAGGTATTTTTGCGGGTATTCTCGGCAGAGAGGGGGCGGCGGCGGTTGCTGACCTCTTATTAAGCTTTATCCCCGCGCGATTCTCCGTGCTGGTTATTTTTGTCGTGGCCTGCTTTGTTTCTACCGCAATGGGCACCTCGGTTGGCACCATTACGGTGATTGCGCCCATTGGTGCGGCGGTTGCGGCAGCCACGGGCATTTCTCCCGTGCTGTTCGTGTCCTCGGTGGTGGGTGGTGCCATGTTTGGTGACAACCTTTCCTTTATTTCCGATACGACGATTGCCGCAACCAGCACGCAGGGCTGCCAGATGCGTGATAAATTCCGTGAAAACTTCATCATAGCGCTCCCTGCAGCACTGCTGACGATGGGTATTTTGTTGGTTATTGCGCTTACGAGCGGCGAGGTAAACGATTACGTGCCGCAGGCGATTAATCTTTGGTTGCTGTTACCGTATTTTTTGGTGCTGATCGGTGGCATTCTTGGTATCAACGTCTTTTTGGTGCTGCTGGGCGGCATCGTGGTGGCGGCGAGTGTCAAGCTGGCGCTCGGTACGGGTGTGGCAAGCGTGATTTCTGCGATGGGCAGTGGTGCCTCGGGTATGTTTGAAGTCATTATCGTCACTTTGCTTGTGTCGATGCTTTCGGCGTTGATGCGTGAATTTGGCGGCTTTGATGCGCTGTTGGCGGGAATCAAGCGCGTGTTCCGCGGCCGTGTTGGCGGTCAACTCGGTATTTCCGCATTGGTGAGCGCGATGGACGTGGCAACAGCCAACAACACCGTTGCCATTGTGATGGCGGCGCCGATTGCCAAGAGCATCAGCGAGGAGTACGGTATTACCAATACCAAGACGGCGTCGCTGCTTGATATTTTCGGCAGCGTGGTACAGGGCTTGATTCCTTACGGCGCGCAGCTGCTGATTGCAACGCAGCTGACGGGCGTGAGCGCGGCACAGATGATGCCCTTCATGTTCTATCAGTATCTGCTTGCGGTGAGCGCGGTGGTCTTTATGTTTCTGCCGACCTTCAGGCTTGGCCGTAAAAAGGGATAAGCAAAAAGCCGAGCACGGTGTGCTCGGCTTTTTTCACTGCACCTTGATAGAGA
>JAZOSC010000144.1:0-3232 GCA_045656925.1 Eubacteriales bacterium
AAAAAACCGAGCCGAAAAGGCGACAAAAAAAACGGGCACCCGACAGCTGTGGGGTTCCGTTTTTATTGAATCACAAACCAAAAGCAGTTGCAATTTGAGGGAAGATATGCTACAATAAATGCGCGTGACAAGTCTTTTGAAAGGAGCCCCTCAGATGAAGGAGCAATATTCCCGTACCGTCAGCCTCATCGGCAAGGCCGCGTTCAACCGCCTGCGCGCAGCGCACGTTGCCGTATTTGGCATTGGCGGCGTGGGCGGACACGCCACCGAGGCACTTGCCCGTGCAGGCGTGGGGGCGATTACGCTCATTGACCACGATATTGTCAGTGAAAGCAACCTCAACCGCCAGATTATCGCATTGCACAGCACCGTGGGCTTGCCTAAGGTAGAGGTGATGGCCGCACGTATCCGCGACATTGATGAAACCGTCAAGGTCACGCCGCGCAGGGTGCTTTTTCTGCCCGAAAATGCAGAAGAATTTGATTTTACCGCCTACGATTATATCATCGATGCCATCGACAACGTCACTGCAAAAATTGAGCTGTACCACCGCGCCGCAGCCGCAGGTGTGCCCGTGATTGCCGCAATGGGCACGGGGGGGAAGCTTGACCCTACGGCGCTTCTTGTAAGCGATATTCACAAAACCGAGGGGTGTCCCCTTGCACGCGCCGTACGCGGCCTTTGCCGCAAGCACGGCATCAAAAAATTAAAGGTTGTCTACTCCCCCGAGGCTGCCAAGGGCAATGTCACCGCCGAACACGGCAGGCATGCCCCCGCAAGCCTTTCCACTGTCCCGGCCACCGCAGGCCTGCTGCTTGCCGCAGAGGTCATCAAGGAGCTGACAAAGGAATAAGAAAAGCCCCCGAATGGGGGCTTTTCTTATTCCTGCTCTGTCTGCGCCGCAGGCACAAACTCAAGCAAATCCTCAATTTTACACTCCATCACCGCACAAATTCTCGCCAGCACGTCTATATCCAATCTGGTGATTTTATTTGCACAGTATTTATTCAACTGCGTGCGCTGCAGCTCCGCCCTGTGAGCAAGCTTACTTTTGCTGATGCCCTTCTTTTTGATCAGTGGATCTAATTTAATTTTTACCGTTCCATATTCATTCATTATCTTTTACCTGCATTTTAGTATTGACATCTTTATTATAATTGAGTTATAATAGAAATATAAGATGTAGGATATACACTGTAATTTGTTGCACAGGGGTTGGGGATGTGACAGAGCCTATCGGTATCATAAAAGAAATAGATTCCGTTGGACGGTTGGTTGTTCCGAAAGAGATGCGCGATATATTAGGCCTTCAAAAACAAGTTGAGATTGTCATGACAACGGAGGGCGTCTTGATCAGAAATCCAAAATACCGTCTGATCGAAAAAGAAGAATAAGAAAAGCCCCCGTTGGGGGCTTTTCTTATTACGCACTCTCACGCGAAGCGGTATCCTCAGCAGACGCAGCGGTGATTTCGGTAATGATTACCGAAAGGTCATCATCATTTTTCCCTGTGGCACGGTTAATGGCAAGGCGCGCAAAGGCCTCGGCATCGCCGTCGTAGCGGCGCTCCAGCATTTCCGAAAGCCAGGGGCAATCCTCATCACCCGCCGTGAAGCCGTCACTTACCTGTAAGAGCACGTCGCCTGCCTGCACCGCAAAGCCAATGCGCTCGGCATCAAGCGCCTCCAGAATTCCCACAGGTGCCGTATGCGAGGAAAAGCGCGAAACCCGTCCGTCACGCAACAAAAAGGTGGTAGCGGCACCGCACTTATAAAGCGCGGCCTCACCCCGTGCAAGGTCTACCTCAAGCAAATCCACGGTGGTGCTGCACTCCCCCTCCGAGCGACTGCGCGCAGAGAGAAATCCGTTGAGCATACGAAGCGTCCCCTCGGCACGCCCCCCTGCCTGCAGCAATCTCGAAAGAAAAACAGAGGCAAGCGCAGAGGTAAGCGCTGCTTCGGTGCCGCTGCCCATGCCGTCACAGATAAAGCTGTACGACACACCGTTCTCTCCCGTAAACGCCGCTACACTGTCACCGCAATAGGCATTTCCACCACTGCTTTTCGGGCGCGTCAGCTTTACGGTACGTACAGCAAGCGCACGGTATTCCTCAAACACAATATCACAAAGCCCCTCGCTTTGCGTAACGCTTGCCTCGCCCAGCTTAAAGCGACAGTGCTTTTCGAGCACATTGCGTATTTCACGAAGCTTGAGGCTTCTGCCCTGTATCCGCACACCGCGCAAAAGCACACGCCCGTGCGTATGGCCGCAGACCGCCACGGCCTCCAGGGAATACCCCAGCCTTAACAGTCTTGCATAGATGCGCTCGCCCACCGCAGTATCGCAGGTAAAGCTTTGCTCACTTTCTGCCAGCGTATCCGCCAGCATACGCCCCATCGCCGCATAATCCATCGCCACTACCGAGGTTTTATCCCCGTGCATGGCCTCCTCAGCAAGCGCCACGGCACCGTTGTTGATCACCGAAAGAATACGCGGCAGCTCCGTGCAACGGGCGGCAAGCGCCTCATTGACATTCGCCGCAGTCAGCGCACCGCGTTCAAACAGCCTACGCGACATCTCCTCGATTGCCCTTGTGCTTTCGCCGCGCTTTTGCGCCCAGCAAAGCTCCCGATTGCGGCAGCCCGCGCACACACTTTCGAAGGCTTTGTCGCAAAGCCTTCGCAGCTCTCCCACGCTCGGACGGCGCGTACGCGCGCTCAACTCATAAAAAGTAGAGGAAAGGTCGAGAAAGGCCCCCGACAGCTCCTTGAGCTGTGCTCTGCCATAATCCTCCCTCGCCGCCCCCGCAAGCTGCTGTGCCGCACGGCGACGGGCAAGCAGCAGATGGCGCATCGGAGCGCCCTCCACCAACCCCGCACTGTCAAAGGCCAGAAAAAGTGCGCCTGCCACCAGCAACGAGGGCAGCAACCGTAAAATCCCCCCCTCCTGATACAGCAGATAGGCGTAGGCCGTGGCAAGCGACACACCTGCCGTCACGCCTCCGCCGCGACTGCTTTTCTGTAGCAGCGAAAAGCCGAGTGCCGCGAGCAGAAAAGCAGGTGCCAGGTGAAAATCAAAACAAAGCCCCGCCAGCGCGCCGCAGCAAGCTCCCTGCCAGGCACCGCGATGAGAGGAAAGCAGAAGCGCTACACCCATCGCCACCACAGCGGCAGGATAAATACCAAAAAGAGAGACTGCACGCAGCGCAAAGATGCCCGTCATCACAACGGCG
>JAZOSC010000145.1:0-4075 GCA_045656925.1 Eubacteriales bacterium
ATGGCGGCAGCTTTGGCGTGGCGGAAAACCGCCTGACGCTGACGGCCGGACTTCCGGACGGGCAGCAGGTAGCCCTGACCCCGGTGCTTTCCGGGAGCAGCTACACTGCCGAGGGGGTTTTGGGGGGCTTTGGTGCAAACAGGGGCGTGAGCTCTGCCACGCGTGCCGTGAGGCGCAGTTTCGCCTCGCGGTCTAAAAATTCGGCAAAGCATCGCGCGCGCTCAGTGTGATTTTCGGGATCCAAAACTCCAAGATACAGTGTGCCGTTTTCGACCCATGCGCGGCGTTTTTGTGCTTTTTTGATGCAAACGGTGCAGGGAAACCCAAAGATCGGGACCGTGTCACCTGTCAAAAACCGCAAGGGGGGATTGGCGGCCCGCCTTTCTTCAAATTGGTGGCGCGTTTTGTCAATAAAATCCGTGTGCGCCACAAGAAAGTCCTCGATGCGCGAAAGCGTTGTTCTTGTGGGGGCCGATACGCGTATCGAGCCGTCGGGATGCACGCTCAGGGTGAGATTTTTTATTTTTTTGCGCTCAAGGGTATAATCGTACCGCTTACCGCTTGTGCTGAAGGTGCGTGCTTCCTTCATATCAGCGGCGCAGACGGTCGAGCGCGTCCTGCAAAATGATCTCGGCAGACAGGGTATCGATCACGCCCTTGCGCTTGCCGCCGCGCGTGCCCGTTTCATTGAGAAAGCGCGATGCCGCCATCGTGGTCATACGCTCGTCCATAAAGGCAACGGGAATGTGGGGCATTTTTTCTTCAAGCAGGGCGGCGAACTGGCGGATGCGCGCGGCGCGCGGCCCTTCACTGCCGTTCATATTGACGGGAAGCCCCAACACGATGCCGACAATACGCTCTGCCTCTACCACAGCGGCAATTGCCTCTACTGATTTTTCCAAGCCGCCGCCCTTGATATTGCCTACACCCGTGGCTAACAGACGGGAGGCATCGGAGATGGCAAGGCCTGTGCGTGCCTCACCAAAATCAATGCCAAGCAGACGTCCCTTTGTGTTTTTCAATTTGTCAAAGCTCATAAAGGTCACTCCTTATTCGGTAATCGGCATCGGAATTTTTGCGAGAAATGCAAGGATATCTGCAAAAACCTCGTCCTTGTTGAGTTCGTTGTGCATTTCATGTCGGCCGCCCTCGTAAAGCTTCAGCTCCGCGTTGCAGCCTGTGTCGAGCAGGCGACGCCATACGGCATGTACGCCGCGCCCGTAGTTGCCAACGGGGTCCTGATCTCCCGCGAACAGGAGAATGGGTAAATGTTTGGGGACAGCCCTTGCCCATTTTTTGCTTGAAACAGTGTTCAGCAACGAGAAGAGCGTGTCGTAGCCTGCGGCGGTAAAGGTAAAGCTGCACCACGGGTCCTTAGTGTATTTCTCTCTGATCTCCTTTACACGTGTCAGCCAGGAGGCGGTATCGCGCTCCTCAGTAAAGCGCTTGTTGTATGCGCCAAAGGCGAGGGAGGTCAGCAGCTTACTGCGATGACGGTCGCCCTTTGCTTTTGCAATGGCATGCGCCAATGTCAGGGCAATTCCCGTGGGCTGCCCCGGGCCTGCCGTGCCGCTGATGAGTGCGCCTGCAAGCTCGTTGCCGTAGCGCGTGAGATATACTCTTGCGACAAAGGAGCCCATGCTGTGGCCGTAAAGCACGATGGGGATGTCGGGATAACGCGCACGCATCAGACCTGTGAGCGTATGCAGATCCTCTACCATCATATCAGCGCCTCCGCGCGGTGCGGTGTAGCCGAGTGATTCGGAATCGGGCGCAGTGCGGCCGTGACCGAGATGGTCGTTGCCGCAAAAGACAATGCCTTGCTCCGCAAAGCGCCTGGCCCAGGCATCGTATCGCTCAATATATTCACACATGCCGTGTGACAGCTGTAAAATCATGCGCGGCGCTGTATCGCGGGGTGACCAGATATAGGCGTGTGCCGTGCTTTGGCCGTCTGCTGCAGGATACTGCAATTGTTCAAATAAAATTTCACTCATAAAAAAGCTTCTCCTTTTCAAGAATGTCGCGCGCAAGCGCAAGCAGCGTAATACGGCGATTTCTTTCGGGCTTCTCCCATACAAGCTCCTGCAGGCGGGAGAGCAGCAGCCCCGTTTTGGCAGGGCGAACGCCAAGCTCCTGCAGCTCGCGACCGTTTACGGCAAGACGGCGCACCTCGATGGCGGTGCCGTCAGCCAGCACGCGGCGGCAAAGCGCGATAGCTTCTGCTTCATTTTCTTGATACAGCGCAGCACGAAGCAACAGCCCCTTTTCAAAATGCGGATAATTCGTACAGACAAAGCGCCTTGCCTCAAATGCTGTCGTCGGCGGCGGTGAGTGAAATGCAGCTGCCGTGCCTGCCAATGACTCGGCAAAGGCGTTTGGAGCGTGCCATCGCTTGGCAAGTGCGGATAGCGCGGTCGGCGTATAGCCGTGCAGCAGCGCAGCCAGACGTAGGGGGGCTTCGGCAGGAAGCTTTTTCAGGGCGTCAAGGGCGCTTTGGTCGGGGCATTGGTCAAAGAAAACATACGGCGCACAGCCTGTATGAAGCAGGGCGTGAAGCCCTTTTTTTGCAGCAGGCGCTATCACGGTCTGCGACAGCTCGGCAAAAATACGCTCCACCGAAATATCGGCAAGCCTTGACGCGCAGGTGGCGGCAGCCGACAGAGCCTTCTCCTCAATTTGAAAATCCAATTTTGCGGCAAATCGGAAAAGGCGCAGAATACGCAGTGCGTCCTCATTAAAGCGGGCCTTCGGATCACCCACCGCACGCAGAAGCCCGCAGGCAAGGTCCTTTTTGCCGTCAAAGGGGTCAATCAAGCCCGTTTCACGGCTCCAGGCCATGGCATTCACGGTAAAATCGCGTCTGGCAAGGTCTTTTACAATATCGTCGGTAAAAAGCACGTTGTCGGGGTGTCGGCTGTCGGTATAGGCACCGTCGGTGCGGTGGGTGGTGATTTCTATGGCGTGTCCGCCCGATATTACCGTAACGGTGCCGTGGGCAAGTCCGGTGGGAATGGTACGCAAGCCCTTGAAAATAGAGAGCATTTCTTCAGGCGTTGCATTTGCGGTGAGGTCAAAATCATGCGGCTCCGCCCCGCGGAGGATATCGCGCAGACTGCCGCCAACCAGATAGCCGCGCTTTCCGTTTTGCGTAAGCAGCGCGAAAATATCGTTCACGTAAGATGGAATTCTGCTTTGAATGTCGGGATACAAGACCTCACCTCCTTATTTTTATATAGTATAGCACAAAAAAATCATTCTGTAAATAAATCGGTAATTTTTGCCTTGTTTGAAATCAAAAATATCGCCAAAACTATATGCGAGGCGTAAAGAAACAGCTTTGCGCTCGGAAAAGAGGTAAAGGCATGACTTTAATTGACCGCATTGCGCTGATTCTTGTTGTAGTCGGCGCGCTCAACTGGGGCTCTATCGGTCTGTTCAGCTTTGATTTGGTGGCATGGGTTTCGGGTGGTGCAGGTACACTGCTTGCCCGTATTATCTATACCATTGTTGCGCTGGCAGGCGTTTGGTGCATCTCTCTGATTTTTCGTTCCGAGGACGCAATCGAGGAGATGTAAGTGTCCCACTGCCGTGAGCGGAGCCTGTAAGGGCCGTCCGCTTGCGGCAGTTTTTCTTTGTGAATATTTTTATGAATAAAACGCAAAAATATTCACGTCAACTGTCGAATTTCCTGTTCTGCCGTTCTCGTCGACGTTCTCCCACGCGTATCTGTATGCGCGCAGCTGCAGGCGCGTCGGCGAGTTAAGATTAAAATACTTATATGATTATAATTTCATAAGAATTTGATATAAAAGAACATCGCAGAGCAGACACGCGGCCACAAATCGGGGGCGTTTTTGCGCTTTTTCAAAAAAAATAGCAAAAATGAAAAATTATTCAAAAAAGTCCTTGACAAACACTGCGCGAAGTGGTATGATAATGTCATGTTCAAATTCGCCCCGTGCGAAAAGGTTTTTTAAGGAGATTTTATCATGGCAAACAAGGGTATCAAAAAGGTTGTACTTGCCTATTCGGGCGGTCTTGACACCTCCATTATTATTCCGTGGCTTAAGGA
>JAZOSC010000146.1:0-10151 GCA_045656925.1 Eubacteriales bacterium
GCTACGGCATTGGCGCACCTGCCCTGATCGCCGACCTCAACACCATCAAATATTCCACAAACCCCTATAACGTCAACAGTATGTCGGCGGCCGCAGGAATCGGCGTCATGTCCGATGAAGCATATACCGTTTCCTGCTGCAAGGAAATTATGGAAACACGCACATATGCCATAACGGGGTTAAAAAATCTCGGCTTTGAGATGACCGACGCAAGGGGCAACTTCCTCTTTGTACGCCACCCCAAGATGGGCGGCGAGGCGATTTATCTGGCCCTGAAGGCACGCGGTATTCTGGTGCGCCACTTTAACCGCGCACCCATCAGCGACTACAACCGCATTACCGTTGGCACGCGGAAGGATATGCAAATGTTGATCGACACACTGACAGATATTCTCAAGGAGCTATAATATGAACGAAACAACTATCGTGCGAAAAACCGCTGAAACAGATATTACCCTCACCCTGTCACGCGGAACAGGCAAGGCGGAGATTGACACGGGCTGTGGCTTTCTTGACCACATGCTCACACTTTTCACCCGTCACGGCGGCTTCGACCTCACACTCACCTGTAAGGGTGATTTGCAGGTAGACGCACACCACACCACCGAGGATATCGGCATCTGCCTTGGGCGCGCCATAGCCGACCTTGCAGGTGACAAAAAGGGGCTTTCCCGTTACGGCTATATGATTCTGCCGATGGACGAAGCACTGATTCTCTCCGCCGTTGACCTTTCAGGTCGTGCTTACCTTGGTTTTGATGCAGAAATGCCCACACCGCAGGTCGGCACCTTTGATACCGAGCTGGTTGAGGAATTCTTTCTTGCCTTTGTGCGTGAGGCACGCATTACCCTGCACATCGGTCAGCTTGCCGGCAACAACACCCACCACATCATTGAGGGTATTTTCAAATCGGTTGCACACAGCCTGAAAAAAGCCCTTTCCCCTGACGAGGCCCTCGCGGGCACCGTCCTTTCCACGAAAGAGGTTCTTTAATGGTAGCAATTATCGACTACGGCGTAGGCAATCTTTTTTCACTCAAAAGCTCGCTTGCCGCGATCGGCGCAGAAGCAGTTGTCACTGCTGATGCTGCAATCATTCGTGCCGCCGACCGCGTAATCCTTCCCGGCGTGGGTGCGTTTGGCGATGCCATCAAAAAGCTGCGCGAAGCGGGCCTTGACCGCGTGGTGCTTGAGGAAGCCGCAAACGGCAAGCCCATTCTGGGCATTTGCCTCGGTATGCAGCTTTTATTTGAGCGCAGCCTGGAATACGGTACAAACGAGGGGCTAGGGCTGATTCGGGGTGAAATTCGCCCCATTGCCGAAGCTATTCCCGATACACTCAAAATTCCGCACATCGGCTGGAATGCGCTTTCCTTCGGCCGCGAAAAGCACCCCCTGTTCCGCTATTTAAGCGAGGGGGATTGCGTATATTTCGTCCATTCCTACTACGGAACAGACTGTGCTGAAAGCGTAATTGCGACCGCAGAATACGGTGCTCCCCTCACCGCCGCCGTGGCAAGCGGCAACGTCATGGGCTGTCAATTCCATCCCGAAAAAAGCGGCCCCGCAGGTCTTTCTATCCTGCGTGCCTTCGTAGAGGGGGTAACGGTATGCTGATATTCCCTGCTATTGACCTTTATGAGGGCAAGGCTGTACGCCTTTACAAGGGCGACTACAGCCAAATGACCGTCTATCATAACGACCCCGTAGCCGTCGCACGCGATTTTCAGGCAGCAGGTGCCACGCACGTGCATCTGGTTGACCTGGAGGGCGCACGCGATGGAAATACCCCGAATATCGACACCGTTGGCCGCATAAAGGCCGATTGCGGATTGTTTTGTGAAATCGGTGGCGGCATTCGCAGCATGGAGGTGATTGACCGCTATATGGCGGCAGGGCTTGATCGTGTAATTCTCGGTACGGCGGCAGTCAACGACCCCGCATTTCTTGCCGAGGCAGTAAAAAGGCACGGCGCACACATCGCCGTTGGCGTTGATATCAAGGACGGCATGGTTGCCATCAAGGGCTGGGTGGAAAAATCCACCGAAAACGTCTTTGACTTTTGCAGAAAAATGCAAGACGTCGGCGTGAAAACCCTGATTTGCACCGACATTTCACGCGACGGAGCCATGCGCGGTGCCAACCACGCACTCTACCGTGAGCTGTCGACACGGTTTGAAATGCAGATTGTTGCATCGGGCGGTGTTTCCTCAATAGCCGACGTGCAGGCGCTTGCAGATATGGGCCTTTACGGCGCCATCGTCGGTAAGGCCTATTATACGGGTGCCGTTGACCTGGCTACCGCCATCAAGGAGGCAAAAAGATGATTACCAAGCGTATTATTCCCTGCCTGGACGTCAAAAACGGCCGTGTGGTAAAGGGTGTAAATTTTGAGGGGCTTTCAGACGTTTCCTCACCCGTCGAGCTTGCCCGCTATTACAGCGAGTGCGGTGCCGATGAGCTGGTTTTTTACGACATTACCGCCTCTGCCGAGGGGCGCGAGCTGTTTACCGATATTTTAACCGAGGTGGCAAGCCAGATTTTCATTCCTCTGACAGTCGGCGGGGGCATCAACACCCTTGCGGACTTTGACCGTGTGCTGAAATGCGGTGCAGACAAGGTCAGTGTGAATTCGGGTGCCATTCGCAACCCCAGCCTGATTTCTGCTGCGGCGGAGCGCTACGGCAACCAATGCGTGGTCATTTCCGCAGACGTTAAGCGTGTGGACGGCGTATATCGCGTGTTTGCCAAGGGCGGACGTGAAAACACGGGCATGGAGGCCATCTCCTGGATTCAGCGATGCGTGGAGCTGGGCGCAGGCGAGGTCGTGCTGAATTCAATCGACACCGACGGTGTCAAGCGCGGCTTTGACCTTGAAATGCTCGCCGCCGTTTGCGAGGCGGTCAGCGTTCCCGTCATCGCCTCGGGCGGTGCCGGCAGTATTCAGGATTTTATCAACTTATTTCACACCCTGCCCGGTGTGGATGCAGGCCTTGCTGCCTCTATCTTCCACTTTGGTGAGGTCAAAATCAGCGACCTGAAGCGCGACATGAAAAAAGCGGGTATCCCCGCAAGATTATAAGTGAGGTTAGACCATGATTACCCCTGATTTTAACATTGATGAACTGAAATTTGACGATAAAGGCCTGATTCCCGCTATCGTTGTGGATGCTGTCAGCCGCGAGGTGCTGACGCTTGCCTATATGAACCGCGAAAGCCTTACCATCTCCCTTGAAAAGGAGCTGACCTGCTTCTTCAGTCGCAGCCGCGGAAAGCTCTGGCTCAAGGGCGAAACAAGCGGTAATTTCCAGCACATCGTATCCCTGACTGCAGACTGCGACAAGGATGCACTTGTGGTGGTGGTTGAGCCTGAAGGGCCTGCCTGCCACCTTGGCACCAAATCCTGCTTTACCGCCACACTGGGTACAAGTGCCACACGAAACGACTTTACCCTTGACTCTCTTATGACTCTGATTGCGGGCCGCAAGACCGAGCAAAAGGAAGGCTCCTACACCACCTACCTCTTTCAGAAGGGGCTTGACAAAATTCTCAAGAAGGTGGGCGAGGAATGTACCGAGGTGATTATTGCCGCCAAGGCAAATGACCGCGCGGAAACAATTTATGAAATCTCCGACCTCGTATATCACCTGATGGTGCTGATGATTGAGCAGGGCATCTCTCTTGCCGATATTCATCAGGAGCTTGCCTCCCGTCACGTCATTGGCCACAAGGTCAAGCAGGAAAAAATGACAGGACAATAAGCAAATATCCCCAAGCCGTTGGCTTGGGGATATTTTCATTTACTTTACGATAAATTTGTCAAGCGCCGCAAACAGCTCGTCAGTATCGTCTGCGTGTGCGGTAAGGGTAATGGGCGAAAGCAAATCAAGGCTGAAAATGCCCATGATAGACTTGCCATCCACAACGTATCTGCCCGATTGCAGGTCAATGTCAATGTCACTCTTTGCAACGGTGTTGACAAAATCACGCACGTCGGCAATGGTGGAAAGACGGATTTGTACACTCTTCATAGCTAACACTCCTTTTTTCGGTGGCGGGACGCCCCGCTTCTGCTTCTATTATAGCGAAAACGGGGCTTTTTGTCAAGCAAATTTTTCCGCCGTTTTTCACAAAAAAACGGCCCCATCCCTTGACTTTTTTACTGTTTGCGTGTATAATAAAATAGAATATACATTTGTGAATTTTTTGTATATTAAGATATTTGAAAATTGAAAAGGAGGTAAAACCGTATGAATCCGGGAATTGCAATCGCTTTGATTGCTGCATCCCTCGTGCTTGGCGCGCTTGTCGGCTTTTTGATTCGCCGTTTTCTGGCAGAAAAGAAAATCGGCTCCGCTGAAGCAGAGGCAAAGCGCATTCTCACCGATGCGGCACAGCAGGCTGAGGCCCTGAAAAAGGAAAAGCTGCTGGAGGCAAAGGCGGAGATTCTCAAGCGCCGTGAGGAAAGCGAAGCGGAAATGAAGGAACGACGCGCGGAAATTACGCGTATGGAGCGTCGCCTTGCACAAAAGGAAGAAAACCTTGACCAAAAGGCAGAATCCCTTGAGCGCAAGAACGAGCGTCTTGATCAAAAGCTTGCGGAAATTGACAGCATGCGTGCGGAGGTTGAGGCTTCCCTCGCCGCACAAACGCGTGTGCTTGAGGAGCTGGCAGGTCTGACTGCTGAGGAAGCAAAGGAGGAGCTGATTGAGCGTGTGGAGGCTGAAGCAAAACACGAGCTTGCACAGCGCCTTGATGAGCTGGAGGCACAGTTTAAGGATGAAGCCGACGTAAAGGCACGCAACATTCTTTCCCTTGCCATTCAACGCTGCGCCACCGACCACGTGGCAGAGGCTACCATCTCTGTCGTTCAGATTCCGAACGATGAGATGAAGGGCCGCATCATCGGCCGTGAGGGCCGCAACATCCAGAAGCTTGAAACCCTGACGGGCGTTGAGCTGATTATTGACGACACCCCCGAGGCAATCACTCTTTCGGGCTTTGACCCTGTGCGCCGTGAGGTTGCACGCCTGACGCTGGAGCGTCTGATTGCCGACGGCCGTATCCACCCCGCACGCATTGAAGAAACTGTTGAAAAATGCCGCCGTGAGGTTGATGCCGTTATCAAGCAGGCAGGTGAGCGTGCCACCTTTGAGGTGGGCATCCCTAATCTGCACCCCGAGCTGGTGAAGCTGCTCGGCCGCTTACGCTACCGTACCAGCTACGGGCAGAACGTATTGAGACATTCTATTGAGGTCGCCTTCCTTGCCGGCATTATGGCAGAGGAGCTTGGTGTTGATGCCGCCGCCGCAAAGCGCGCGGGACTGCTGCACGACATCGGCAAGGCATTCCCCCACGACGTGGAGGGTACGCACGTAGAGCTTGGCGTCGGTGTTGCACGCAAGTATAAGGAAAGCCGCGAGGTTGTCCACGCCATTGAAGCACACCATAACGACGTAGAGCCGCAGACTGTCATCGCTATTCTGGTACAGGCAGCAGATGCGATCTCCGCATCGCGCCCCGGCGCACGCCGCGAGGATCTTGAAAACTACATCAAGCGCCTTGAAAAGCTTGAGGAAATTGCCAAGGGCTTTGAGGGTGTTGAAAAGGCGTTTGCCATTCAGGCAGGCCGCGAGCTGCGCGTCATGGTCAAGCCTGAGGACGTCACCGACGAAAGCATGAAAATCATTGCACGTGAAATGGCCAAAAAGATTCAGGACGAGGTCAAGTACCCCGGCCAGATCAAGGTCAACCTGATCCGCGAAAGTCGCGCCGTGGATTACGCAAAATAAGCGACAACGGCTCACACAAGCCATCTTCATATAATATTTATAGAGTTGCCGTGCGAACACGCGCTATGCGCTGTAAATACATGAGGAAATCCCCCGTTGCCAATTTGGCAACGGGGGGTTTTTATTGCTGTGCGTGCGCCCCTCCGACCTTATCAGGACGATAAGGATAGGCCTTCGCTATACAAGAAAAGGGCAGCCCTGCCAAGGCAGGGCTGCCCCCATTTTACCAATTGGAGAATTGGTTTGCTGTCAATCAGCCGATTTCGATGATATTATCCTCGAAGCTATCTACTCTGCTATCTGCAGGGGATGCGGTAATAATATCAGCGGAGGTGAGAAGAATCAGCTCGAAAGAGGGTGCTTCGTAAATCTTTTTCATTCTTTTGTTCCTCCTTTCAATTACTCAGAAACCTTGCCGGCATATACGTCGACAAGTGCCTTCTGTGCAGGGCTCCAGAACTCGGTGTAATAGTTGCTGCCCTGATCAGCGATAATAGCGTCAGCAATCTGCTTTGCAGAACGTGCGTTCACAGCGGAATCGTACTCGCCGTACAGTACAATGGTTCCCTCACCGGTGGTAACCTTGATGTAGGAAACAGCTGCATATGCACGGGTGGTGCTCTTCAGGCTGATGAGCGCGCCGCTGAATGCCTCGGGAATACCGTTGCCATCTTCATCAACCTTGGTAACGGTTGCAGGAATGTCAACGTACTTGTCACCGGTAACATCCAGACCGCCAAGTGCCTCCATGGTGAACGCACCTGCGGCTGCAACATACTCAGCGGGAGCAATCACAGTGCCGAATGCAAAGGTTGCGGTGGGATACTTCTGCAGAAGCTTTTCTGCAACAGCAGCAGAAATCGTGGACGTGAAGCGGATACCGCCCATACCGTCAGCAACCTCTACAACTGCGGAAATCTCGATTTCAGCGCCAAGCACCTGAGATGCAGAGATCTCTGCATCGGTAGCAGCAAGCTTCACCCATGCGCGGTAAGTCTCGCCGCCGTACTGAACCTGTGCAGCATACTCGTTAAGAGCAGTGCCTGCCATAATGGTGCAATCCTCACCAACAACAATTGCCTTAACAATGTTGATGGTGGTGCAATCAAAGAGCATATCGTTCTTGCCCGTTACGATGAACAGGCCGTTCTCAACAGTAAGAGCACCGCCAGAAACGATAGTCGCGCCGTCTGCTACAAGGAATTTACCGTTGGCAATAACCAGCTCACCATTTTCAATAGTAACGCGAATACCGACTATGTCCTCTTCCATATTAATCGTCAGCGTAGCGCCGTTAGCAACCACCAGCGAAATATAACAGTTGTTGCCAAGCTCAATATCTGCATATTCATATGCAAGGAGGGCATCAATTTTCCCACTGCCCATGAAATCGGCAAGCTCTTCAAGAGAGGTAAATGTCGTATTCTCGGTAATTGCTGCCTGCTCGGATAGTACACACCAGTTTACAGACCACCACTGGCCGTCGTAGCCATCACAAGCATCATCGGGAAGGATAGCACCTGCAGCAATCACAATGCTAATCGGACGATAGTTGTTCTCGACATCGCTTGCAAACGTAACATTGGTCAGATTATTTGCAACGGTAGCACCGCCGCAAATGGTAATGGTAGCAGCATCAACAAGGATAACGCCATCTTCGTTTGCACGGAATACGTCATAACCCTCGCCCTTAACCTCAATGCTTGCGTCATGGATGGTCAATACAGCACTGCCAGCGACAACGAAAAGGTGCTCTTCCTCTGCGCCCTCACCATAGAATTCGCCGCCGTTGATGATGAGTTCAGTTTCACCGCTGATGGACAAACCGTTGACACGGAAGATGCCGCCTTCCAGCGTTACTGCACCCCACACTGCATCAATAGCATTGCCATTACTCTCAAACGTACCGCCGCTAACAGTTACGGTAGGAGCCTCAAGCTCTTCAACCTCACCGTCAGGTCGAACGATGCAAATCAGGTTGCCTTCGCAAGAGAAGGAACCGCCCTCAATCACAACAGTGCAGCCAGTCAAGCTCTGCACCTGCATGCCCGTTGCAAAGTGGAATTCACCGCTAGCAATAGTCAGCTCTGCGGTGCCTTCAATAACGATGTCGCCGGTGATGTCGACGTTTTCCATCGTTACAGCCGAGACACCCATTGCCTTAATAGCAACACCTGTGGTAGTAAAGGTACCGCCTGTTATCTTCAGAGCAGTTTCAACAGTAAGGAGCGGGCTGCCCTCGTTATTTCCTAAAAACTCACCGTTGCTGATCGTCGCGTCAGTAGCAGTTAGGATTTGAATACCCGTTCCAAGGTTGAATCTACCATTGGTAATGCTGAATGTTGTCTTTCCGGGCAGGATACCGGCAGGAGAGTTGAATGTACCGCCGTTCAACGTGATCGTTCCCGTAGTTGCAGTACACTGAATGACATCCGTCTCAACCGTAAACGTACCATCATCAATGTTCAGCGTGCAATCGTTTTTGGTTATCTTAACAATTGGACCCGCACCTGTGTTGCTGAATGTACCGTTCTTAATTGTCATGCTGCAGCCCGCGCCACTCGCCATCGCAATCAATGCACTACCAGGTAAACCCGTAAAGGTACCATTTTCGATAGTTACCGTCATGCCGGTACTACCCAGAACTAACAGGTTCTTTTTGGTGTCCTTGCTGGTGATGTCCGGAAGGGCACTGGCATCAAAAGTACCATCCTTGATATACAAGGTTCCATTTGGTTTAGCCAAATTAATAACGCCCTTGTACGTACCGCCCGCAATCTCAAGGCTATATTCCTTACCTGTTGCACTATGAACAGTAACAGCTGAATTTTGAGCGTTTGCCGTAACATTCGTGAGTGTCAAGCCGTGTGTGCGGCCCTCCGGCAAATCCTTTCTCTGCAGGAAATAAAAGCCTCTTATGTCAGAGAAAGTCCACGTGCTGTTCGCAATATCGGCATAGCCATTGGTTGTGCTCAACGCACCAGTAGCATCGGCAATCAGGCAAAGCGGCATAGTCCACGTACCACCACGAATATCGGCACTGCCCAAAATCAAAAAGGCTGCACTTGTTGTTGTGTAACTTGTATTGGTGAAATTAAAAGTGCCACCAGTAACAATCAAGTGACTATCCGGTCGAACGATGAAGCTGTTTGCCGTTATGGTATTCTCTGTACTGTTCTCAATCGTCAAAGATGTACCCGACAGAACTTCGATAGTCTGAGCGCCAAGAACCATGCTTACGTTCTTGATGGTGCAAACCATACCCTCGCCGCCGATGACAAGGCCTTTTGCCTGAACGGTTTTGCCGTTGCCGTCAAGCGTGACGGAGGCATTAATGGTCAAGGTGCTTGCAACCTCTACGTCAGCAAGCAGCTTGATGGTGTTTGCACCGGGGAATTGCGGGAGAGCGGCTATTGCTTCTTCAAGCGTTGCATAGTCGCCATGAGGAGTTGTCGATTCACCGTTAACGGTAGCCACCTGGAAGGTGCCTCCCTCAGCAGAAGCAACCAGCATGGTTACACCAACCATGACAAGCAGCATAACTGCCAAGAGAAGAATCTTAAGTGTTTTTCTCATAAGTCTTTCTCCTTTTTGTTTTTTTGTTTGGAATGTCGTATCCAAGCGCCACCCTCGGGCATGGGTATTGCGGGGATAGGACAAATTCACAGTGTAATTATAACAAAGCCGCAACATATTTGTCAAGCGGTTTCCATTTTTTTGTCTACATTACTATATACGCGAGGGCGCTTTTGCACACTTTGCCCAAAACGCAGGCGCAACGCGCGCGTGCGCGCGTAAGGCTGCACAGGGCGTTTCCAAAGCGGCAAAAAGCGGCCAAGAACCACTTCTCCTACCGTTTCTTTAAAAATATTCGAAAACTTTTGATAAAATTTTGACAAATTCAAAAAAGTGTGCTATAATAATATGATTGCAGAGATTTCTCTGTTTTTTGCCACGCCGTTTGCGCTGTGCAAATATTCTTGTGGGGGGCTGCTTTATGGTTAAAATCTGTGCTGTGGAGCATGACTCCCGTGCGGCGCGCGCCGGCGTGCTTGCAGGTGACGTGCTGACGGCAATCAACGGCAACGAAATTGAGGACGTGCTTGACTACCGCTTTTATCTGGCGGAAAGCACGGTTACCCTGTCGCTCTTGCGCGACGCCACGCCGCTTACGCTTACCCTGAAAAAGGACGTGTACGACGATATCGGCCTTTCCTTTGAAACACCCCTGATGGACAAAAAGCGCGCCTGCGCCAACCGTTGCATTTTTTGCTTTATCGACCAGCTGCCCAAGGGCCTGCGCCCCTCGCTTTACTTTAAGGATGACGATGCAAGGCTCTCCTTTTTACACGGAAATTAC
>JAZOSC010000147.1:0-7346 GCA_045656925.1 Eubacteriales bacterium
TTTCTTCATACACGATGTCGTAAAGCTCCTCTGTAGCAAGGCGCGCCTTGGCGGCAACATCACTGCTGCCCTTGGGGAAGCAGTAATAAAGTGCGCGGTTTGTGCCAATGGAGATCACATCACCGATTTCGTACCAGTTGAAATCGGCATTCAGGGTATAGGACAAAATCGGATCCTGGGTGTATTCCAGCTTGCCGTCGCAGCCCGTGAGGCGGAAGCCCGCACGGGAATGGGTGAGATGTCCCTCGCCCACACGGTAAAGATACTTGGTATCGGTCAGCATATAAATGTCCACGTCGGCATCCAGCAAATAACGGTTTTCCTGTAATTCGCGGCGCACACATTCGCGTTGCCAACGGAACCAATCGGGGATATGTGAAAATTCGGTTTCGCCTGTCGTGGCAGAAATGTAACCGTACTCGTCAAGAAGCCAGGATTTACCGCAGGCGAGGCAGGTCAGGTGCTCACCCTTGCCTTCTGTTTTTCCCTCGGTCTGACAGGCGGGGCATTTGTAAAGCAGACGGTTGAGGTAATCCGCGCGGAACGGCTCCGATACGCGCACGTGATTTTCCTGCTGCCAGCGGAAGCTGTCAAAGGTGAATTGTGCGTTGATTTTTTCGGCAATTTCGTCAGCGGAGAGAAGCTTGATTTCTTCGGGGGAGAGCAAATATTCCATCGTAGCGCTTACCGTGACGTGGCGGCGTTGAAGATTGTTATACAGAGGATCGCGTGCGAAGGCACCAAAGGTTTTGATGACAACAACGGGCACCCCCAGAAGCTTGGCACATTTGCCAAGGCTGTCAGGCAGCCTTGTGGCGGTGCCGTCAAAGGAATAGCCCGCCTCGGGGAACATCAGCACCGAGCTTTTCAGCGTTTTGGTAGCATAGATCATATCTCGCACCAGATTGAGATCGGAGACGAATTTATTGGTCGGGATACAGCCAAGCAGTCGCATTAGCAGATTTTTGCCGATGAAGCCGTCGGTGGTACACACGATATTGTAGGGGCGGGGAAACAGCACGCGTGCGGCAATCTCCAGATCGATAAAGCTTGAATGGTTCATTAAAAATAGCGCAGGCTCGCGGCGTCCCAAGCGCTCCATGCCAATTTTTTCGCACCTGAAATGTGTGGCGGCAAGGTCAGGGGCAGCGACAGCGCGCAGAAGCGTGCGCCAGAACAGGCCTTGACGGTGCGGTTTTTTGTGTGCGGTGGGCGGAAGCGCCAATACCTCGTCATAGCTTTTTTGCTTAATTTTAATCTTCATGTGTCAACTCCTCGGCAATGTCAGGGTGTTTTTACGGTATGGTATGCGAAAATTTGCCGCAAGGAAGAAAGCAGTGCGATGGACATGGGCTTTTTCCTGATTATTCACCGTCCACAAGCGCACGCAGTCGGCAGGCGGCATTGTAGGCGCGTGCAAGGAATTGGGTTGGTGTCAGACCGTCATACATTGGATTGTGACGTGAGGTGACCTCAAGCGTGAGTCCCCCTTTGTAGTCATATTTGTTCAGCCACATCGCAACACGGGAAAAGTCGATCTTGCCGTCAAAGGGAATCTTGTGCAGATCCTCATTAAAAACGGCATCGTTATCCTGAACGTGCGTGCAGATCAGGCGTTTGCCGAACAGGGGCATAAACTCAATATCGGGGGTAGCACAGGCCTCGTGTCCTGTATCCCAGCAGAAGCCCACGTTGTCAGCGTCCTTGAATTCCTCAAAGGCCCAGGCGATGTTATAAAGCTTGCGCTGATTTTCAAAGGCGATCCTGATGCCTTTTTTAGCCGCATATTCCACAAGCCTTGTGTAACGCGCACGGCCGATGTCGTTCAGGGAAGGGGGGTTCCAGCCCGAGGAGAGATGCACGGTCAAAATAGGGGCATCAAGCGCTACACAGCAGTCGATACCATCGGTCAGCTCTTTATACATGGCATCACCGACCTCGCCTGCATCCCACATATCGTTAATGTGGCCAAAGGGCGCGTGCAGCTGGTCAAAGCAGAGTCCTGCTGCGTGCACGATCCTGCCGATTTCTGCCATCTCCTCGGGAGTGGAGGAGTCGGTGAAGGTAAGGTCAAAGCCAAGTGCTGCGAGCTCTCGGACGTATTCCTCTTGCGTGAGGCCACTAACGGCCTTCAGATTAATGCCAAGCTTTCTCATAGTATACCTCGTTCTGTTTATTTGCTTTGTCATAATTTTCAAGAAACAGCCAATCACATGCTTCCTTGAAATTACAGCATTATTGTAACATTTTTGGCTTAGTGTTGCAAGTAATTTGAGGAAAAAATGCTTTTTTTTGAAAAAGCGCGATTTTCTCTTGCAAAGAAATCAAATGTTTGGTATAATAATATGGTAAGCCGTAAAATAAGGCCATACCAACCGGGGGAGTAGCGGGGCCCTGCACCTGAAATCCGCTATACGCAGGGGTGGATCCCTTTTCTGAGGACCGAATCGATGCGGTCCGGTGCGTATTCTTCTGCGTTGACGAGTGGGTCTTGCGCAATCGGACACCGTGAACCATGTCAGGTGGGGAACCAAGCAGCATTAAGCGGTCCTTTCGATGTGCCGCGAGGGTGCCTGCTCTGAGCAGAGGATGCGATTACCGCGCAAAGGTGAAGTTCGATTTTAAGGTGTATGGTCTTATTTTGCGGCTTATTTTTTAAATGGAGAGGAGTGACCTTGATGCATCAGGCTTTATACCGCAAATGGCGTCCGCGTACCTTTGACGACGTGTGCGGGCAGGAGCATATTACGTCGGTTCTGCGTTATGAAATTGCCAACGGCGCACCGAGTCACGCCTATTTGTTCTGTGGCTCGCGCGGCACGGGTAAAACCACCTGCGCCAAAATTCTGGCCAAGGCTGTAAACTGTGAGGCACCAATAAACGGCAGCCCATGCTGCCAGTGCGCCGCTTGCTTGTCAATTGAAAATGGCAGCGCAACCGACGTGCTTGAAATGGATGCTGCATCGAATAACGGTGTTGATAATATTCGCGATATCCGCGATGAGGTTGTATATACACCCTCGGCACTCCGTTACCGCGTATATATTGTCGACGAGGTACATATGCTCTCGTCCAGTGCCTTTAACGCACTTTTGAAAACGCTGGAGGAGCCACCTGCACACGTGATATTCGTGCTGGCGACGACGGAGCTGCATAAGCTTCCCGCCACCATCGTATCGCGCTGTCAGCGCTTTGATTTCCGCCGTATTGCCACGCCCGTGCTGACTGCACGCGTATCACATATTGCTGCTAAGGAGAACATTTCCCTTGAGGCTGCTGCCGCAGAGCGTATTGCGCGCCTGGCGCAGGGTGGCATGCGTGATGCCATCAGTCTGCTTGAGCTTTGCGCGGGTGGCGGACGGGCGATTACCGTTGAGAGCGTCAACGAAATGATGGGCTCGGTCGGTCGCGAGGGGATGCTTTCGCTGGTGCGAGCTGTGGCACGTGCCGATTACGATGCCGTTTTTGCGGCCATTGATGAGGCGGTCAACGCTTCCCGTGACCTTGCCGTTTTCTGGCAGGATCTGATTTCGGTTTACCGTGATATGCTGGTGGTGAAAACCACGCGTGATGCGGCGCGGTACTTGGATTTGACTGATGCAGAAATGGCGGCACTTTCCGAGGTTGCCGCGGGCTTTAAAAAGGGAACGCTGCTGGCCCATTGCCGATTGCTTGAGGATGCGTTGTTTGCCATGCAGCGGGCAAACGCTGTCAAGCGCATGGTTGCAGAGCTTACCTTGGTACGCTTGCTGGATCCGCGGCTGGATACCTCGGTTGAGGGACTCCTTGCCCGTGTGGAGCATCTGGAGGACGCCGCCTTGTCGGGCAGCTTTGCGCCCGCTGTATCAACGGCAGGTCAGGCCCAGGTATCTGTGCAGGACGTGTCTGCGCCCGTGGCAGAGGCACCCAAGGCCGCTGCATCTGCCAAGGGCAACGTTGTGTCGGCTGCTTCGCGCAAGCCTGTAGCCACAGCCCCGACACAAAGCACCTCTGCGGCTGCCCCTGCCAAGCAGGGCGGCGGCCGAACGCTTACGCGTATCCGCGGCTTCATCAATTGTGTGGAGCGCGTACGCCGCGATAATCAGATGATAGCATCCTTCCTGGATGAGGCACGCGCGTTTTTTGATGAGCAGAGGCGTGTGGTGGTGATTCTGCCCAATAGCTTTGCGGAAATGATGCTGGAGAGCGGCGGCGGTCGGGATATACTGCGCCGTGCGCTGTGTGTGGAGCTGCAAAGAGAGGTTGCAGACCGCGACCTCATTGTAGAGGTATTGACGCCAACTGCCACACAGCAGGATACGATTATTGATGATATTTTATCTGCCGCAGACGATGCGGAGTAAACAGTAAAGGAGAACTACAATGAGAGCAAATTATCCCAAGGGAATGGGCGGCGGTGGCAACATGAGCGCCATGCTGCAGCAGGCACAGAAAATGCAGGAGGATATGGCCGCACTGCAGGAGGAGCTGGAGGCGCGCGAATATACCGTTTCTGCGGGCGGCGGTGCCGTCACGGTGAAAATCAACGGTAAAAAGCAGATTCTCGCACTGGATATTGAGCCTGAAATTGTCGATCCCGATGATATTGAAACACTTTCCGACATTCTGGTTGCCGCTGTAAATGAGGCAATCAAGCGCGTAGAGGATACCGGCTCTGCTGAAATGTCCAAGCTGACGGGTGCGCTTGGTATGCCCGGTATGCCCGGTATTCCGGGGCTGTTCTGATGAGCACGGGAATTGAGGCACTTGATATTCTGGCGGAGCAGTTTGCACGTCTGCCCGGCATTGGGCGCAAATCTGCACAGCGCTTGGCACTCGCATTGCTTGCATACAGCGACGAGGATATTAGGGCCTTTGTCAGTGCCGTGGATGAGGCGAAGGCAAGGATACACCGCTGCCCCATCTGCCAGAATCTTACCGACCGCGAGGTCTGCCCCGTGTGTGCCAATACCGCACGCGACAAGAGTGTGATTTGTGTGGTGGAGGATGCGCGTGCCGTAATGGCATTGGAGCGTGTGCGTAGCTACAACGGCGTGTATCACGTGTTACATGGGTTGATTTCGCCAATGAGCGGTATCACCCCCGATGCGCTTACCCTGCGCGAGCTGCTGGCGCGTTTGCAGGACGATACGGTGAAGGAAATTATTATGGCGACAGGTGCGACTGCAGAGGGCGAGGCTACCGCGATGTATATTTCGCGTCTGCTTTCTCCCTTGGGCATTAAGGTCACGCGTCTGGCACACGGTATCCCTTATGGCGGAGAGCTGGAATACGCCGACGAGATCACCCTTTCCCATGCCCTTGCAGGCAGACGGGATTTAGAATAAAAACGACCGCATAACGTGTTATCCTTGACGGGGAACAGTTATGCGGTCATTTTTTATTGTACGTCCGAGTATTTCTCGGAAATCAGGCCTTATCCGCGGGGAACAGCAGGGCGGCAATGCGAGGCTCGGCGGCGGCACGCAGCTCGCCAAGCACGGTTTCAAGCGAGCAATCAACCAATTCCTCGCCATAGCGCAGGTGAATTCCACCTGTGATGCTTGGGGTTTCATCGGAAAGGTAAACCTTTTCGTTGCGTGCGGCACCGATGTGTCGATAGGCGGCACGGCGCGCACCGTTTACGACGCTTTCGCCATAGGCGGCACGGTCAGCTTTATTCAGCATGACCTCGTAATAGGTGTCCTCATCAAGCTCTATACCTGCCTGCTTTTGTTTTGCAACGAGGTCAAGAAGCGCGGAGGTCAGCAGTGCGGTCAGCAGCTCGCGGTATTTGCCGAAATCATCTCGGCGAAGCTCCTTTGCCGCAGAGGCAAAGGCCTCGTCAATGAGGGCTTTTTTGGAATCGGCAAGCATTTTTTCGCGTTCGGCTGCCGCGTCTTGTGCGGCATTCTCAACCAATGCTTTGGCCTCTTCCTCAAGCCTGATTTCGTATTCCTCTCGGATTTCCTCGGCACGTGTGGCATAATCCTCTGCCGCGCGGCGACAGTCGCGCTGTGCGCTTTCCAGTGTTTCGCGCGCACGCTCCTTTGCATCAAGCAGAATGCGCTCAATGATTTTATTTAATCCTGTCATGGTGAAAATCCCTTTCAGAGTTTTTGGGTGGTGTATGCAACATCTTCGGTGTCTGTGGCGATTTCGCTATCCTGCGGTGGCGCGGTATTGTTATCCTTGGTGTAGCCAGGGAGTGCTGCTGTATATTTGCGCGGCAGCTGCATCGGGGTAAACAAATGCGCTCTGGCGGGGTATTGCTCGCTGTGGCGAGCCATATAGCCAAGTTTTGCGCGGCGCGCTGCGGCAACGGCACGGTTGAGCAATATGCAAAGAAAATGCGAGATAAGAAACACCAGCAGAGAGCCGAGATACCATACCAGCGCTTCACCGCGTGCAAGCGGCATTTTTGCGATGAGGTATGCAACGGGGAGAATCGCAAAGCCGATGAGTGCGATGCGTGCCGCCTGCAGCAGCTCGCAAAGACTGACGAGGAGCGAGAGGAGCGCACCGCCGTAGGCGATAAGCTTTTGGGGAAGGCCCTGCCTTGCGCGTGTGGCGGTGATGGCGGTAACGGTCAGTCCGAGTGCCGTGATGCCAAGGCCAAGCAGCGGATAAAAGACGAGCAGCCAAAGCCCGGTCAGAGTGCATAATTCAGGCAGAACGGACAACGCGCCGTCAAGCGGCTTTCCCGCACGGCACAGCCGAATAAGGTGGGCGGTCAGACGAAGCGTCAGAACGAGCGCGGAGAGGGAGAGTGCAAGAGCGAGAAAGGCCTTTGGCTTGGCAAGAAACGCGCGGAGCGTATTGAGGTTGGCGGCGAGCGTGGGAAACGGTGCGGGTGATTTCTGACCGAGCAGTCCTGCAAGCCAGGCCCCGAAATAATTGCCCGTCAGAATACCAAACGGAATGGCGCCAAGTCCGCAGCACGCCAGCGTGTAAAAGGCGCGCTTGCTGCGGCTATCCACGGCAAGAAAGTGCGCGGTGGGGAAGAAGAGCAGCGCGGTCAGAAGACCGTATCCGACGTCTGCAAAGAAAAGACCAAAAAACAAAAAGTAAAGTATTTGCAGCGGCAGTGCCGTGCTGTGTCCAAGAGCATATGGATAAGTATAGGCGTTCAGCACAGGTGCAAGCCTGCCCCTTGCGGGTGGGGCTTCCGTCGATGTGGGTGCCTTTTCTTCCTCTGCGGCAGGTGTAAAAAGATAGGCAACGTCAAGCACGTCAAGCAGTCGGGCTACGCGTGCGCGTTCGTGTGCGGGGCACCAGGCCGAAAGCACCGCACAGCTGCCAAGGGCCTGCATTTTTTCGCTGTAAGCGGCAAGCCTTGCCTCGGTTTGCAGAATATCGTACAGGAT
>JAZOSC010000148.1:0-6110 GCA_045656925.1 Eubacteriales bacterium
CGCCCCTCAAGGGTAAAGGGAATATGATTCTCACGCAGCTTATTGCCAACCTGCGTACGGATATGCTCGATAAAATCGGTATGCGTACCGTACTTGCGCTCCACGTCGGTCTTGACCTCGGCATAGCCATACGGATCAAGATACATCAGACTGAGATTTTCAAGCTCCTGCTTGATGCGCTGCATACCAAGGCGATGGGCAAGCGGTGCGTAAATATGCATCGTTTCGAGCGCGGTGGTGCGCTGCTTTTCCTCAGAGCGTGCGCCCAGCGTACGCATATTATGCAGGCGATCGCAAAGCTTGATTAAGATGACGCGGACATCGCGCGACATGGCAAGGAGCATCTTACGCAGGGTTTCAATATGCGCCTCCTCCTTGTCCTCAACCTCCAGCACCACAATCTTGGTCACACCGTCGACAAGCAGCGCAACATCCTGTCCGAAGCGCCTTTCAATTTCCTTGAGATTGGTTTTTTCGGCGCAATCCTCTACCGTATCGTGAAGAAGTGCGGCGCAGATTGAGTCAGAATCAAGCCCCAGGGTTGCCACAATTTCCGCAACGGCTATGGGATGGGAAATATATGCATCGCCGCTTTTACGCCATTGTCCCTCGTGCAGCATGGAGGCGTACTCGTATGCGTTGGTGATTTTGACGATATTATAATTACTGCCCGATGCTGTGAGAATCCCGAACAAACGGGCAATATCACTGTATGCGGCACTTGCCATACGGTTTACCTCCTTTATTTGCTGCGGCACTGTGCACGCAGCCTTTTGAGAATAGATGATTTTTCAATATTGGCCTTTTCCGCACGATAGCAGATATCAAAGCGAAAGGCATTGGGAATGAACTCCTCAACACCGCAAATATGCAGCTCAAGAAAAATATCCAGAATGTAACGAAGCGCGGGATAGGTGAGCGCAGGCAGCTCTGCCGTCTGCATCAGGAGAAGCAGCTCCGCATCGGTATACTCGCTTCTGCCGCGACGAAATTCGCGGCGCAGTACAGTATAAACCGCCACAAACTGCTCGCGCGTGGGTACGACACCCTCAACATCGTCAAAGGCAGCACCTGCACGCAGCGCACGGTAACGCGCACGCCCCGCCTCAAGCATCAGCGAAAAGCTTGTCGAGGGACGGATATCCACCACCGTCAGCTGGACACTGCGGATATCGCGATACTCGTTAATATCCAGCGTAGCAACAAGATCAACGAGATCCCCCTCACTAAAATCAAGCGCAGAGCGCGGCGTGGAAAACATCAGGGCAAAGAGCGAACGGCCATCGGCACTCACCGTTAATTTCATATGCTTCCCACCGCCAAGCTCGGTAATGCGCTCCACTCTCAAGTCACGCAGAAGAAAGCGCGGCATGGGATTGGATACACCGAATGGCTCAAGAAGTGCAAGCTCCTCCGCCAAGGGCATGGTAGCCTCCGCAAGCGACAGCTCCATATCAATATCGATCACCGCCTGTGCGCCGCTCACAGGGGCGTTTGCACGGATATATTCATTGATGCGTGTGCGGAAATCCGCCACGCGGTCACGGCGGACCGTCAGGCCCGCGGCAAGCTCGTGCCCACCGAATTTCACCAACAGCTCGGCACTGTCAGAAAGCGCCTCAACAAGATTAACTCCCTTGATGCTGCGCCCGGAGCCCTTTCCCTGGTCAGCACCGGACGGCTCCCCCTCCGTGCCATCAAAGGTGATAAGCAGCGAGGGCTTACCGTAATACTCGGTTACGCGTGAGGCAACGATTCCGATGACGCCCTGGCGCCAACAATCCCCTGCCAACACGATAATCTCGGTATTTGCAAGGTCAAGCTCCTCCTCAATGCGTGCAAAAACCTCCTCCGCCATACGGTTTTCTTCAACCTGGCGAAGCTGATTGATTTCACAAAGCTGAACCGCCAGCTCCCTTGCCCTGTCCATATCTTCAGCAAGCAGCAGCTCTGCTGCCAGCGTCGCATCGCTCATGCGCCCTGCGGCATTGATACGCGGGGCAAGCGTAAAGCCGATAAAGGCTGCTGTAATTTTTCTTCGCTTGGCATTATCACTGCGCCCTGCGGCACTGACCTCCTCCATCAAGGCGGCAAGGCCTGGACGCTCTGTTTTTTGCAGCTTCTGAATGCCGTACTTGACCATTACACGGTTTTCATCCACAATGGGCATGACGTCAGCCACAGTACCAATGGCAACAAGATCGGCATAAGCCATCGCCACGCGGCGTACGCCATCCACCTCGCGCTCTCCCACACGGACAGCACGCAGGCCTTCGCACGCGGCAGCAAGCTTGAAGGCTACGCCGACGCCTGCAAGTTCCTTAAAGGGATAGGAGCAATCGGGGCGGTGCGGATTTACCACGGCAACTGCCTTCGGCAAGGGCAAGCGACATTCGTGGTGATCGGTGATAATCATATCCATGCCCAGGTTAGCGGCGTAGTCAGCCTCCTCATTGGCGGTAATTCCCGTATCCACTGTAATAATCAGGCTAACACCCTCCCTCGCCAGCTTGGAAAGCGCCGGCACGGACAAGCCATAGCCCTCGCCCGTACGGCTGGGGATATAATAACAGACATCGGCACCAAGCTCGGTCAGATAAAGATAAAGCAGGCTGACCGCCGTAACGCCGTCCACGTCATAGTCGCCAAAAATGGCAATGCGCTCTCCCCCATCCACAGCGGCAAGCACGCGGTGCGCTGCCTGCTCCATATCCTGCATGAGAAAGGGCTTGTGCAGAACGGCATCGGCACATTCGATAAAGCGCCTTGCCTCCTCTGCCGTACTGTAACCGCGTATCATCAGGAGCGACGCAAGCACGGGGGATACCGAAAGCTCGGCCGAAAGAGCGGCAACGCACGCTTCATTGATGTTTTTTTCGGAAACATGCCAGATTTTGCGCTTTCTTTGCTCTGCCATGCGTGACTCCTTTCCCGACCTGAAGGTCGAATTTGATGAATTATGAGAATGCGCGAAAACGCGCAATAATAGCCATTGCGGTACGCAGCCCGTCGATGGCGGCACTGGTAATACCGCCGGCATAGCCCGCCCCCTCACCCACAGGATAAATGCGGCCATCAGTCAACGCAGTGCGTGCCTCTGTGCGAAGCATACGCAAGGGAGATGAGCTGCGGCTTTCCACGCCCGTCAACACTGCGTGCGGTGCCGCAAAGCCCTTGATTTTTTTGTCAAAGTTCTGCAATCCGAGGGCCAGTGTCTGACAGACAAAGGGGGGCAGAATATCATGCAAATCAGTGAGGGTGACGCGCCCACCGCCATAGGTCGGCTCAACACGCGAGGGGCTTGTTCCCTGCCTTTCCGTAAGGAAATCTCCCACGGTTTGCACAGGTGCGCGGTAATCTCCGCCGCCTGCGCGAAATGCGGCACGCTCCAGCCTTCGTTGAAACGCAATCATGTCCCGCACGTCACCGCCAACGTCGGTCGGCAAGACACCGACCAGCACGGCGGCATTCGAATTTTTACCGTCACGGGCGTGATAGCTCATGCCGTTCACGACAACGCCACCGCCCTCGCTGGCGGCGGCAACAACCTCGCCGCCCGGGCACATACAAAAGGTATATACACCGCGCTCACCGCGCGTGTCAGATAGATTGTATTCAGCAGGACCAAGGGCGGGATGACCTGCCAGGTCGCCGTAAAGCGCACGGTCAATGTCCTCGCGCAGATGCTCAATACGCACGCCGACGGAAATCGGCTTCGGCGCAGTAGCCATGCCCTTTGCCAATATCATTTCAAAGGTATCTCTTGCACTGTGGCCCACGGCAAGCACCAGGACACCCGCCCTGATATCACCCCGTGTCGTGTGTGCTACAACGCCGTCAGTCTGCATCGTAAAATCGTCAAGGCGCGTGCGGTAAAGCACTGTGCCGCCCTGCATCTGAATACGGTCAAGCGCCGCCTGCACAACCACTCTTAAAATATCCGTGCCAACATGGGGACGCGCGCGCCATAAAATTTCCTCGGGTGCGCCAAGCTCCACCATGCGCGACAGCACATAATCACAAAGCGGATCGCCAACGCGTGTGACAAGCTTGCCATCCGAAAAGGTACCCGCACCGCCTGCGCCGAACTGTATATTGCTTTCGCTATCCAGTATGCCGTAAAGACGGAAGGCCTCTGCGGCGGCGGCACGCGCAGTAACGTCATCTCCACGGTCGATGATAACGGGACGATATCCCTGCTCCGCAAGCAAGAGCGCGGCAAACAGCCCCGCAGGCCCCATTCCTACGATAAGTGGGGGGGCTACCAACGGCTCTCCGCCCTTTGTGAGCGCCATCTGCTCCGCGGTAAAGGGGCGCACACCTGCCGCAAGAAAGCGCGACTCATCAAAGTACATCGGCTCACTCAAGGACGCCAGCACCGAGCAAACCTGTAAAATATCGGGACGCTTTCTGGCGTCAAGGGATTTTTTATAAAGGCGAAAATGAAGCCCCGTGACGTTACCGCACAGGCGCTTCATTCTCTCTTTCGCTATTTTGATAATTTCTCCCTCGGGTGCATCAAAGGGTAATCTGATATCCGACAAGAGAAAGGCATCTGCCCTGCTCCGCTTACTCATTTCTCTGCTACAGTCAGCGTCAGCTCAGGCAAGGACGTCAGCGCGACACCCTCAGGCAGAACAAGCCCCTCTACCGCAATCTGATAGGTGCCCGGCACATTTGCTTCTGCAGGAATTTTGACTATGATGCTGTCACGCTGTGCCGCCTTTAAGAAAATCACAGCACCTGCAACCTCAAGACTATCGTCCGAAAGTGTATAGCTATATGCCTCCGTCCCGCCCTCAAGCGTCAGGGTGACACTTGCAGTATCGTCTGCGTTCATCACCAGAAGCCAAACGACCAGTGCAAGCAGCAGGCACACAAACACTGCCACGATATCGCGCTTGTGATTGTGGCGCACGGCGTACTCGCCGTTATCCGCCGTAATATCCTCGTGAATATGCTTACGGTTCATCATGACACCTCCTTATGCCTGCTCCTCACGGCGCATCAGCTCAAACAGCTTGCGGCGCAAGGATACAGAGGTAAATTCACGGTAAAGCTCGCCCTTATAGGCGATAGAAATCGTGCCTGTTTCCTCAGACACCACCACAACGATCGCATCACTGGCCTCGCTTAAGCCGATCGCAGCACGGTGGCGCGTACCAAGCCCCCTGAAAATATCGGGTTGCTCCGATAAGGGAAGATAACAGCCTGCCGCATACAGGCGACCGTTTCGAATGATAACAGCACCGTCATGTAAAGGAGCCTTATCGACGAAGATGGCAGAAAGCAATTCGGGGCTGAGGTCTGCATTGACCGTCGTGCCCGTGCCGATATATTCGCCAAGCTTGGTGGAGCGCTCAATGGCAATAATGGCACCCGTTTTGGAAAATGCCATATTTTTTACGGATTCCACAATGGCGTCGACAGTAGCGACAGAAGCAGAGAGATCGCGTGGCTCTGCACCAATGGTTTTCAAGCCCTTGAAGGGTACGGTGCCGATGCGTTCCATCGCAGCACGCAGCTCGGGCTGGAAGATAATGGCAAGCACGATCAGGCCGTAGGAAAAGAAGCTTTCGAAAATATAGCCGACGGCATACATATCAAGCAGCTCGCTCACAACAAAAAGCGCGACAACAACAAGCACGCCCACAAGGAGCTTGCCCGCACGTCGATCGCGCACAAACAGGTACATGGCGAAAAACAGCACCGCCAGACAAATAATATCTAAAATATCCCGCCATCCGAACATCGAGAACGGATCGGTAAAGAAGCTGCCTGAAAACAACTTGCCAAACAATTCTTTCATATCAAACCGCCTAATATGTATTCCGTCACCGCAGATTACGGTGCGACAAGCAAACGGGCAGCGCCCGCGATTTTTCCACGTAGCACACGCGCGCGTAATGATACGCACGTGCTTTAAATTTATTATAACACGATAAAAATAAAAATGCAAACGTGTTTGTAAATTTTTTTTGGCTTTTTGTATATTTTTTCGTATTTTTTCTCTTTTGCGGACGTTTTTTGTCCTTGGAAAAAGATTTTTTTGCTTTTTGACGGCAAATATGCTATACTGTTTACGGAAAGCACAACGATTCTGCCCGTAA
>JAZOSC010000149.1:0-9829 GCA_045656925.1 Eubacteriales bacterium
TTCTGGGCTGATTGTCAGTCCTGACGAGTATTTAAATACGGCTGCACCCCCAAATATTTCGGGCAAAATTCTGCTTGGATATATTGGATGCGGCTAACCAAATCGCACCGCTACGCATAAACTGCCCAAAGGGAGATAAATCTGCCCGAGGGGAGGGGATTGATACATGGCTACTATGATTGCCGAGATTGTAATCTCGTTGCTTGCCGTGTTTGGTCTGTATGCGGCGGTGCGTTTGTTTTGCGGTATGTTATTTTCGCCCAAGCAGCTGGTGGATGCGATTGTAATTGAGGATGATATGGCCGAGGATGAGGTAGTGTATCTTGTCTGGCGCGCCCGTGAGGGCAGCTTTGACGGCAAACGCCGTCTGATTGCCCTTTTGCCTGCAGAAAGGCTTGGCAGTCAGGTGATAGAAACCCTGCTGGCACTTGGTGTCGAATGTTATCAGATTAACGGGGAGAAGGGAGGATAATGTAAATGGAAAGGGACGTCCAAGCATCGGACGGGCTACTGCGCCTTGCGGGGAGCATAGAGGGAGTGATTTATGCCAATGCAGAAAACGGTTACGCTATCCTTGACTTTGGCACTGCTGAAAACGAGCTGGTGACTATCGTGGGTACGATGCCGTATGTCAGCGAGGGCGAGGAGCTTACTGTATTTGGCAAATGGGTACATAACCCCAAATATGGCAGACAGTTTCAGGTAGAGCAGTTTGAGAAAAAGCTCCCCTCTGACGAGGCCGCAATTTTGCGCTATCTCTCGTCGGGTGCGATTAAGGGGCTTGGTGCCAAGCGTGCCGCACGTATTGTGGAGCAGTTCGGTGAGGATAGCTTTGACGTGATTGAAAATCACCCGCATTGGCTTGCGGAGGTGCAGGGCATCAGCCGTCGTATGGCGGAGGAAATTTCAGAGGAGTTTCGCCGTCAGGCAGGTGTGCGTGCTGCCATGATGTTTTTTCGCGATTATTTCGGCGCTGCCGTGACGGTACGCATTTATAATGCGTGGGGGGCAGGCGCTGTGGAGCGTGCCAAGCACAATCCTTACGCGCTTTGTCATGAAATCGAGGGGATTGGCTTTGAGAGAGTCGATAGCATGGCGGCGGAGCTTGGCTTTGATAAAAACAGCATCGAGCGCATTAAAAGCGGCGTCCTGCATACACTTTCCTATAATGCCGTACAGTACGGTCATACCTGTCTGCCGCAGGAAATGCTGCGTGAGGCAGCGGCCGCTTTGCTTGAGGTAGATGCAGCGCTTGTCGATGAGGCGATTGCCGTGCTTATCAAGGAGGGCCGGGTGCGCCGTATTCATACAAGCACCCGGGCAGGGCGTGAAACCCTTGTCTATGATTATGCGATGTATCGTGCCGAGTGTATGATTGCAGAAAGGCTGATTTTGTTAGACCGCACCTGTGTGCTTTTGGATATGAAGGACACCAATGCATTTATTGCCAGAGAGGAGCGACTTGGCGGTATTGCGTATGCCGCGCTCCAGAAGCAGGCAATTGCCAATGCGCTTGAGAACGGTGTCACGGTACTGACGGGCGGACCCGGTACGGGTAAAACCACTGTGGTGCGTGCGCTGTTGCGTATATTTGACAGCATGGGCCTACGTGTGGCACTGTGCGCCCCTACGGGTAGAGCCGCCAAGCGTCTTTCCGAGTCTACCTCGGCAGAGGCGAAAACCGTACACCGTCTGCTTGAAATGTCCTACAACGGGCATGGCAAGGCGGAGTTTGGGCGAAATGAGCGCAATCTGCTTGAAGAGGACGTTGTGATTGTAGACGAATGCTCGATGCTTGACGTGCCACTTGCCGCAGCCCTGCTTTCCGCCGTTAAAAGCGGTGCCCGTCTAGTGCTGATTGGTGATGCTGACCAGCTGCCATCTGTGGGTGCGGGTAATGTTTTACACGATATTATTGCTTCCCGTCGATTTGCAACAGTTGGCTTGACTGAAATATTCAGGCAGGCGGAAAATAGCCTGATTGTGACCAACGCGCACGCCATCAATCGCGGCGAGATGCCCGTCCTTGATGTTAAAAACAATGATTTCTTTTATCTGCCCCGTACGGGCGACCGCGACATAGCCGCCACGGTTGCCGACCTTTGCGGCAGTCGTCTGCCGCGTGCATACGGTGCAGCGATTGCGGGCGGTGTGCAGGTCATCTGTCCCTCGCGTAAGGGTGAGGCCGGCACGGAAAACCTGAACAGGCTTCTGCAGCTTACGTTGAATCCCCCAGCACACTATAAGAGGGAAAAGCAGGTACGCGAGCTTGTATTCCGCGAGGGGGATCGCGTGATGCAGATTAAAAACAATTACGACCTCACTTGGGAGCGCGGTGATGAGATAGGCTACGGCGTGTTCAACGGCGATATTGGCGTGATTGAGTCAATTGACACGAAGGATAAATCGATTTCCGTCGTTTTCGAGGACAGACACGTAACCTACGATTTTACAGGACTTGATGAGCTGGAGCACGCCTTTGCCGTGACGGTACATAAGAGTCAGGGGTGCGAATATCCCGTGGTAATTCTGCCGCTTGGCAGTACAGCGCCGATGCTGCAAACGAGAAATCTTTTTTACACTGCTGTTACGCGCGCACAGCGCATGGTTATCCTGGTGGGAGAAAGGCACGTTGCAGAGCGTATGGTGGCAAATAACCGCGAGGCAATGCGGTATACGGGACTTGCTGCCAGATTCCTTGCAGGAAATGGCGAGGCTTGATATGCGCGTGAGAGATTTGATTTTTCCGCCTCGCTGCGCCGTTTGCTCGGAATTACTGCCCGTGGCATTGAAGGGAAGCGTACCGATGCTTTGCGCCGAGTGCGAGAAGCGCTTGCGTGAGGAAATGATGGTGCAATGCAAAAAGTGCTACCTGCCTATGGCAGACTGCCGCTGTGTGCCCAGTGTTATGGCAAAGCGGGGCTTTATCGCTCACGTCAAGCTGCTGCCCTTTTCCGATACGCGGTATCCGACTGCAAGAGGCCTTGTGCTTCACTTGAAGAAAAGTGCAGATATGCGTGTTTATCGCGCGCTGGCTGCGCTGCTTGCGCCATCGCTCACGGCAGCAATCAAGGCGCATGACAAAAGCCTTGCCGCCACAGGGAAGTCGACTGCCGTTCATACCGTAATCAGTCTTTTGCCGCGCACATCCAAGCAAAAGCGCAAGCACGGTGTCGATCAGGCGGCGTGCCTGGCAAAGGCACTTTCCGAGACACTTGGCGTAAGCGTGCTGCCGCTTTTTCGGAGGACACGGGGTGGATTGGTGCAAAAATCACTTTCCCGTAACGCGCGTTTTCTCAATGCCAAGCGCAGTCTGAGGCTGACGCGTCACGCGAGGGCGTATGACCTGACTGCCAGCCGTGTTATCCTGGTGGATGATGTGATTACAACGGGTGCTTCGATGTCCGCTGCGGCGGAGCTGCTGCAGGCAAGAGAGCTGATGGCTGTCAGCGTAGCCTTCACACCGAGGGCGGAAAAGCAATGATTTGACAAAAAAGCATTGCATTTTTTCCGTCTGTGATGTATAATAAATAGTAATCTTCAGAAGAAAGGGGGGGAGCGCGTGTGTTTCGCCGTGGGATAGGCCTTGATATCGGTACAACCAGAACGACAATTTCGTCTGTAGCAGACGGTATTTTGTTGCGTGAGCCAACGGTTGCCGCCGTGGACATTGATACGGGCGAGGTGCTTGAAGCAGGTGAGGCGGCATTGAAAATCGTCAGCGACTCCCCCGATAAAACCTATCTGTGCTGGCCTGTGTGGGACCCTGTCGTAAAAAGCGCACGCGTGCTTGCAGCCATTCTGCGTATTTTCCTGCGTCGCGCCCTTGGGCGCACGCTGCTTCGTCCGCAGGTGATGGTTTCGGTGCCCTGCGACCTGACGGAGGCGCAATCCAATGCGGTGGAGGATGCTGTGCTGGAGGCAGGGGCCTCGCGCGTGCATCTACTGGAGGCACCCCTGTGTGCGGCACTTGGCGTGGGCTTCGATTTCGCCGCGCCTACGGGGCAGATGCTGGTGCATATCGGTGCTTCACGCACCGAGGCTGCAATGATTTTCATTGGCGATATGGTGACACACGTATCGGTGCAGACAGGCGGCGCACAGCTTGACCAGGCTATCATTCGCTATATGCGGAGTAAGCACAAGCTTTACATCGGCCCACGCACTGCGGAGCAAATTAAAATCAGATTGGTTGACCTTGCCGCAGGGCATGAGGAAAGAAAGCTGGACGTAAAGGGGCGTTTTGTTGATACTAAGGTGCCGCGCGTGGTTACGCTTTCTTCCCGTGAGATGCTGGGCGCCTTGCGCGACCCGCTTTCCGCGATACTCGATGCCATCGTATCGGTGGTAGAGCAAACGGGCGATGATATGAAGGCGGATATTGCCAAGGGTGGTATCGTGCTGACGGGCGGCGGCGTGCCGCGCGGCATGGACCAGCTGATTGCCGATGTGATGGGTATTCGTGCAAAGCTTGCCGCGAACGCCGATACAGCCGCCGCAGAGGGCGCGGCATTGGCGCTTGACAGACTTGGAAAATAACGGCCCGTACGGTTAGGCTTCGGCTGACCTATGGGCCTTGCTTTTTGGGAGGATTTATGTCAGATTTGTTTGAGGGGCTAACCCCTTCCGCACCCTTTCGCTTTTTTGCCGAGATTTCCGCAATCCCGCGCCCCTCGTCGCATGAGGGTGCAATTGCCGATTATATCGAGGCGTTTGCTGCCGCGCGCGGCTTATGGTATTATCGAGATGCCGCAAATAATTTATTGGTGAAAAAGCCTGCTTCTGCCGACCGTATCGGCGCCCCCACCGTGCTGCTGCAGGCGCATACAGATATGGTGGCGGAAAAAAACGAAGGCACTGTGCATGATTTTCTTACCGATGGGCTGCGGCTCTGCCGAGAGGGTGACCTGCTTTTCGCCAAGGGTACAACGCTGGGTGCAGACGACGGCTTCGGTGTAGCTTATATGCTTGCCGTACTGGATGACAGCTCGCTTTCTCATCCGCCTCTTGAATGTCTGTTTACCACCGAGGAGGAAATCGGTATGGGTGGCGCAGATGTCTTTGATTACAGCCTGATTTCTGCCGCGTATATGCTGAATCTTGATTCTGCAGAGGAGGATACCGTTATTGTTGGCTGCTGCGGCGGCATACGCAGCCAGGTAACGCTTCCCGTAACGACAATGCCTGTAGAGGAAATAGGGGTGCGGGTAGCAATCAGCGGTCTTTGTGGCGGCCATTCGGGTGAGGATATTCACCGTGGGCGTGGCAATGCGCTCTCCTTGCTCGGTCGCGTGCTTGCCGCACTTGACAAGCGGTATGCATTTCGTCTGGCGGAGATAACGGGCGGTGATAAAACCAATGCCATTCCGCGCGAGTGTACGGCATTGTTGTATACCGCAGATAGGAAGGCGTTGACAGCGGAGCTGCCCTTGATTTTCGCGGCAGAAAAAGCGCGCCTGACAGCACCCGAGGATAGCGATGCCGCGCTTTCTGTCAGCACGGAGCCTGTGAGCTTTGCCATGGGAAAAGAGGATACTGCCCGTGTGCTTGCCTTTCTTGCTTTGAGAAGCGGTGTGTTACAGATGCGAAGCGAGCCACCCGTGATGCCCGCGGTTTCCCGTAATCTGGCAAACGTCCGTACAGGGGTAGGGGAGATTGTTTTTGGCCTATCCTCTCGTGCCATTGAGGTGACGGCGCGCGATAACGCGGCAGGAGAAATTGAGGCTTTGGCCATAGCGCTTGGCGGCAGATGCACGCATTATAATCCGTATCAGGGCTGGGAGGAGCCCTTCCACGGTAAGCTGGTGGCAGATTGGCGGCGGGCCTACCGCAGTGTGACAGGCAGAGAATCAACGCCTACGCTGATTCACGCAGGACTTGAAACAGGCGTGATAACCGCAGCGGTAAAGGGACTTTCCGCGATTGCTGTAGGATGTAATATTCACGATTTGCATACACCGCGCGAGCGTATGGAGCTTTCCTCCTTTGCCGACGTTTATAAGACGGTGCTTGAATTTTTGCGTATTGTTTAAAAATCAGGCGGTTGACGAATCATAGTCGTCAACCGCCTGATTTTTCATCTTTAAAGGTGATTTTTAAACAAAATTGGAATATAATATCGAAAAATAAATTAAAACAAGAATTTTTATAATGAAAAATAGAAAATTCTCAATCTTTGGCAGCTGCTTTCTTTGCTGCGTGCAGTGCTTTCGCCAGCTGGTCAGGGCAGGAGGTTGCCTTGAAGCCACAGCGGATACCCTCGACACGGGCAATGATGTCGTCAATGCTTCTGCCCTTGGCCAAGGCGGCAAGGCCTTGCGTGTTACCGCTGCAGCCACCCACAAAGGATATCTCTACAACGGTATCGCCCTGCAGTGTTACGTCAATGCGACGGCTGCATACGCCGTGTGGCGTGTAGCTAATCTTCTCCATTACGGTACGTCCTTTCTAATAAGATGCAGATATTTTTCGGTGATTACGGTGCGCGGGATAAAGAGCGCGAGATAGGTGGCAAAAAGCAGCTCGGTACCGCTCACCTCGAAGATGATGTGCTGATATAATTCGCTGTCCTCGGTTGCGTGCGTATCGATGCGGCGCAGCGTCATCGCGCAGGCTTGCGCCACTGTAAGCAGCTCGGTCAGCGCACCGCTATCTGTTGCTGTGGTGCGACATTCCAGAAATTGCGTACAGCCTGTGGCTGACAGCGCGGGCGACCGGCTGTGATAAAGCAGGGCAATGCGCGTAAAACCGCCGTCAGGGGTTGGAATTTCTACCGTGCAGGCGATATGCAGCTCAAAGCGTTCAATTAAATCGTAGGAGCGCCGCAAAATCCCCTCGGAGGTATTTTCAACAGGGAGCAGCGCGTAGTTGACCTGTCCGTGTGCCAGCATTTCACAAAGCTCCTGAAAGCTGTTGCAATAGATTGATTCCGCGGCAGCCAGCATAGGGGGAAGGAGGGCCTTTGCGTGTGTGGAAATGGCGGCGCGCATAGCGGCAATCCGCAGGGGATATGCTTCCGCGTCAATGGCAGATTCCCCATCGACAGGGGAGAGCATCAGCTCATTGATAAGGGTGGGGTGCGCGGCAAGAAACGCCTCACAAAAGGCCAGACGCTCAGCGGCTCCCTGCAGGGAAATCGGAAAATTATTTCTGTCTGTTGGGCCGAGGATATGCAGCACCTTGTGGCGCAGAGCACCGATGCCACCCTCTCCGGCATGATGCTCTGCGGCAAGCAGGGGAGCCAAGGCCCGTGCCTGGCAGAGTGCCAGCTCGTGGGTGGTGGCAAGCGTACTGTGCCAGGTCAGAAAATTTTCTCGGATAGTGTCAGCAGCGTTCATATCAAAGCAGCTCGTCAAGCAGTGCATAGCCGTCGGTCAGCAGTGCGGACATTTCCTCCTCTGCCAGCTTGCGGCTTTGTAAAACCGCAAGACGATAAATGAAGCTTGCAGCAGAAAGCGCCCGTTCACGGTCTTTATCAATCAGTGCCGCCAGCTTTTCGGTCAGGGGTGCGCCTGTGTTGACAGTCAGCGTCATATCAAGCGGGAAGGAAAATTCGCCGTCCTCGCCTGCAGACAGGCGGTACATACGCATCATATCCTCCATGCGGCGGCTTTCCTCACTGACCGAAAGCACACAGGGTACGGTGCTGCCTGTAAGCTTTTCCTGCTTTACGGTAAGCTTGTCTTTGCCTGCAGCCTCGGCAAACAGGGCGGTCAGCGCCTCGTTTTCGGCAGCCTCACCGATGTCTGCGAGATGGGAAAGGTCTGCATCTACGCGCAGGAAGCGCACGCCCTCGCGCTTTGCTTCCTCTGCGGCGATGAATTGGGTATCCAGTACGCCGTCAAGCTCCGCCACAGCGATGCCTGCCTCGCGGTACATGGCAACGTACTGTGCCTGTAATGCTTTGTCAGTGGTGTAATAAACGGTGTTTTCGTGCTTGTCCCTTGCCTTTTCGAGATATTCCTCGATCGTGACATGTGTACCGTCGGTCAGGGCCAGCAGAAGATAATCCTTTATACGGTCGCGGAATTTGCTGTCGCGCAGGGCGGCGTATTCCACAAAGGGCTTGATATCGCTCCATACACTTTCATAGTAGGCGCGATTGTTTTTGGCAAGTGAAATAAGCTTGTCTGCCACCTTTTTCACGATATGTGCCGAAAGCTTTGCCACATAGGTGTTGGTTTGCAGATAGCTGCGCGATACGTTCAGGGGCAGCTCGGGGCAGTCCAGTACACCGCGCAGCATGAGAAGATATTCGGGAATCACCTCACCGACGTTGTCAGCAACAAAGACCTGGTTATAGTAAAGCTTTACCTCACCTTCCAGGCTGTCAAAGCGGTTGTTGAGGCGCGGGAAATAGAGAATGCCCTTGAAATTCAGGGGATAATCTGCATTCAGATGAATGTGAAAGAGTGGCTCGCGATAGTCGGAAAACAGCTTTTTGTAAAACTCCTTGTATTCCTCGTCTGTACAGTCGGATACAGGCTTTTGCCAGAGGGGGAATACGTCGTTGATGGGTAGTTCCTCGGCACCGTCATCCTTTTTGCCGCCATCGTCAAAGAAAATCGGCACGGGCATAAAGGCGCAGTATTTGCCGAGCATTGAGAGAAGCTTTTCGGGGGCAAGATATTCCTTTTCACCCTTTTCAAGGTGGAGAATTACCTCGGTACCTGCATCCTCGCGATCACTGCTCTCAATTTCATAGGCGCCGTCGCCGTCACAGCTCCAATGCACAGCAGGCGCACCTGTGTGTGAGCGCGTGTGGATTTCTACGCGGTCGGCAACCATAAATGCCGAATAAAAGCCAAGACCAAAGTGGCCGATGATGCCGTTTTTGCCCCCCTCGCTCTCTCCCTCGTATTTATTGATAAAATCAACTGCACCTGACAGTGCAATGGAGCAGATATAGCGCTTCAATTCATCCTCGCTCATGCCGATGCCGTTGTCCTCAACGGTTATGGTACGGGCCTTTTTGTCAAGGCGCACATCGATGCGATAGGGGGTGCTGCTCTCGGTCGCTTCACCGAGGGTGACAAGGCGGCGATGCTTGGTTACGGCGTCGCAGGCATTGGAAACCAGCTCGCGCAGAAAAATATCCTTCTCGGAATACAGCCATTTTTTAATGATGGGGAAAATGTTTTCGGTGTTAACCGAAATCCCTCCGGTTTGCTTGTTCATACGGATACTCCTTATCATTTTATAAAAAGCGGGACAACCGTCGGTCGCCCCGCTTGCAGGAATTTATTAGGGCTTGGGTAAAAGAGGCTCCTCGTCGGTCAGCGGCTTGCCCGTGCCGTCGGTGGGAATGGTCATGTCAATGGGTAACTCGGTTATTTCATCGGGCGGAAGCTCACCGAGCAGCTCTGCTTTTTTGGCGGCCTTGGCAGCGCGCAGGGCAGCTAGGTTGGCGGCACCCTCCGCAGCCTCTTCCTTCAGAACGCGGCGCGTAACGGGGAAGCGGTGTGTTTCGTTGAAGATGCGGCAGGATTGATTGTAGGCACGGAAGAAGCGCGCCCATGCAATAAAAGGGCCAACCAGCGTGGGGAAGCCGACGGTTGTGAAGAGCAGATAGTGCTTGACGGAGGCGGCGGGCGTTTCTCCTGTTCTTTCCGCAAGGTTGTTAAAGCGGCGAATCAGCGTGCAGTGCCAGATCAGTGGGAAAATACCCAGCGTGAGAACGGAGAAGATTACGTAGGGGAATGCGCCCCAGGTGCGCTTGCCGTCGCGCGCACAGGAAAGATTGGAGGTTTCTGCAATCAATTCAATGAGATAAAGATTGTAAATGCCCAGCGTGATGATAGAAAGGAATACCGTACGCCAGAAGGTACGC
>JAZOSC010000150.1:0-7155 GCA_045656925.1 Eubacteriales bacterium
GAGCGCGGCTTGCTGGTCGCCGGCTACACCGGCGATCGGAATGGGCGCACCAAGCATCTCGGGGCGTGTTTCGCCGAATACCGAAATCGTATCCATCACCTGCGGCAGTATCGTGTGAGGGATATTGAAAAGCTTCAGCAGTTCTTCGTCCCAGCTCATCGTGTGAATGTTATAAAGCATGGTGCGGGCGGCGTTGGAGGGATCTGTTGCGTGTACGCGTCCCCCCGTCAGCTTCCAGATAAGCCAGGTGTCTACGGTGCCGAACAGCAGCTTTCCCTCTGCAGCCATTTTTGCGGCTTCCTCGACGTTTTGCAGCAGCCAGGCAAGCTTGGTTGCAGAGAAATACGGATCGGGCGCCAAGCCCGTTTTTTCGCGTATCATGCGGTCGAGTCCGCGCGCCTTCAGGTCAGCACACATCGCTTCGGTGCGACGGCATTGCCAGACGATAGCGTGCGCGATGGGCTTGCCCGTTTCCTTATTCCACAAAACGGTGGTTTCGCGCTGATTGGTGATGCCGATGGCGGCAATATCAGCGGCGGTAAGGCCGGCCAGTGCCAGTGCCTCGCGTGCGGTTGAAAGCTGTGTGTCGAAAATTTCCTCGGCATCATGCTCCACCCATCCGTCATGGGGAAAGTATTGCGTAAATTCGCGTGCGGCTTTCGCCACGGGATTGCCGCTTGTGTCAAAGATAATGGCACGCGAGCTGGTGGTGCCTTGATCAAGGGAAAGCAAATATTTTTTCATGAGCTGCTCCTTTCAGTTGTTGTTGGAGCCGTCGTTCCGACAAATCATACGCGTTCTGGTACGCATTCTGCACAGGCGGCGCACGCGCAGGGTTGGCTCAAAGGAAATAGCGAAGTCACCCTGCTCATTACAGAGCTTGGTCATCGTACCGAAGCGTGCGCGGTAGCAGGCAACAGCATCCAGCAGGAATTCCACAGGTACGTCAAAATGCTCGGCAAACTCCCAAGGCTCGCGGCAGCCTGCCAGGTAGGCATTGAGCAATCCCTCTAACCCGATCAGACGGTCAAAGATACGCTCGCGTGTGCGACGCTCCATTTGCTTGTTACTTAAAATATTACCGTAGGAATGAAGTGCGTGTGTCAGCTCCTCACACAGCACAACCTTGCGCTCCGCCTCGGTTTCAACCTGCGCGCTGATTGCGATGGTATCATCACAGCAAAGCCCACGGATGCGTGGAGAGAGAAAGGGATATTTTTCAATAACGGTCAGCCCGTTTTCCAAGGCCTCGTCAAGTAGCTGTTCATACATAAGAGGCACCTCGTTACTGTCCGCGCTTGGATTTGACAAAGCGGACGAAATCCTCAATCTCCTTCAGCTCCTCGGGGGAAAACTCCTCCCCCTCAAAATGTGCAGCCAGGGTATGGGGCTGCTCCCAGCCAGTGAGATACGTGGGCGTCACACCAAGGGCCCTTGCCAGCTTTTCCAGTGCCTCGGTAGGGACCTTATCAGTCAGCCCCGTGGCATAGCGGTGCACGGCGGATTTTGTCAGGCCCGTGGCGGCTGCCAGCTCGCCGTAGGAGAGGTTTAAAAGCTGCATTCTTTCGCGAATGCGATTTGAAACAGTCATCATTACTGCCTTTCTTTCGCCCGATGGGCGTATTAAAAGTGTTACAAGTGAAGCGCTTGCTTTGATTATATTTTATCAGAAGACAGCATATGTGTCAAGCGGTCGTTCTATTAATGAAACGAATTTACAATTTGTTCATGAGTTGGTTCTTGACAAATCGCCCACGGTGGTGTATGATGTAGTCGTCCCAAAAACAAAACGATTTCAAAAAACAGCGCTGCACATGTGATACATAGGTAAAAATACAAGCTGAAATTCGCAAGTGCAGCAAATTCAGTGAAAAATCGTCCTAAAATCAAGACGGGCGGAGCAGAAGCGACGCGTGTCAATTCTGATACGCGATTTCCTTTGCTTTGAGCGTCCTAAAATCGAAACACAGAAAGAGAGGAAAGCTGATGCCTGTTGCAGGAATGTGTCCGTACTACCGTTATGAGAAAAGTGGAGTAACCTATTGTGAATGTGGGGAATTGCGTTTCCCTGACCGCGTATCACGCCGTGACATTGTATATGGCTTCTGCGCGCATCCCACTGCGTATTTAAAATGCCCCTTCAAGTGTGCACTTGACGGGTATTACGAAAGGAGATATCAGTAATGAAAGAAAAAACAAAGGAACTGCTGGAAAAGGAACTTGATGCCGTTAAGCATCTGCTGGATTCCCGCGGAAAGCAAATCAGGCGCTTGCAGGATGATGTAGCAGGTCAGGCGGAGGTCAACCGTCTGCTTGCAGGCTTTTTGCCGCTGCTTGCCCTTGCCGCAGCGCGTGACGGTGCCGCAAACGAGGCGGTGCGTGTAACAGGGAGCAAGGACGTGCTTTCTATCAGTATTGAAAAGCAAGCACTCACTGCGGTGCTGGGGGAGTGGCAGTTGAAAACCGTCAATACCGATGGCGTGTATCGCCTGGCCTTTGAAAGGTTAAAGGGCGAGAATTCCGGGGGGTGAGCGCTTGACGACGGAAAGGGAGCCTGCGGTAAGGGATCCTCGCTTGCTTCTGCGTGATGCGGGGGCCACGGCCGTTGCAGTGATTGTGTCCCTGATGAATGATACCGAAAACAAGCCGGAGCTGCGTTTGAAGGCGGCAGAGAGTATCCTTGACCGCGCTTGCGGCAAGGCAGGACTGTCTTTTTTTGACGGCGGAGAGGGTGGCGGTGCCATTCGTTTTGAGGGGGAGCTTGAGGCATGGAGCCGCTGATTTTTCAAAAGCTGCGGCATGAGGCACCGAATGAGCGACAACGGGAATTCTTTTTAAGCGAGGCAAAGCATACCGCTTATGGCGGTGCGCGCGGAGGAGGAAAATCCTGGGCGATGCGTCGCAAAATGGTGATGCTTGCACTTCGGTATCCTGCGCTGCGCTTGTTGCTTTTGCGCCGCAGCCTGCAGGAGCTGCGTGAAAATCATATTCTCCCCCTGCAAAGCGAGCTGCTGGGGCTTGCCGCCTATAAAAAGGATGAACGGGCCTTCTTGTTCCCAAACGGCTCGCGCCTGACGCTTGGTTACTGCGATAATGATGGTGACGTCCTGCAATATCAGGGTGCGGAATATGACGTCATCGGTTTTGAGGAGGCAACGCATTTTAAAGAGGAATGGATCGTCTTTATCTGTACCTCCCTGCGTACCACAAAATCCTATTTTCGCACCCGTGTGTATTACACCTGTAATCCCGGCGGCGTGGGGCATGCGTATATCAAAAGACTGTTTATCGACCGTCGCTTTCAGGGCCTGGAAAATCCTGCCGATTATGCCTTTATCCCTGCGGTGGTCTACGATAATCATGTGCTGATGGAGGCAGATCCCGATTACGTACGCCGCCTTCAGGCGTTGCCTGCACACAAAAGACGGGCGCATCTTGAGGGGGATTGGAATGTTTATGAGGGGCAGGTCTTTGAGGAATTCCGTGATGATCCCACACATTACACCGACCGTCTGTATACGCATGTGATTGCACCTTTCGCGCCGCCTGAAGGCTGGCGTATTTATCGCTCCTTTGATTTTGGCTATGCCAGGCCCTTTTCGGTAGGATGGTGGGCGAAGGATGGGGACGGCAGATTATACCGCCTGATGGAATTTTACGGTTGTGTACGTGGTGAGCCGAATGTCGGTGTCCGTATGACACCGGAGGAAATCTTCCGCGAGGTCGCACGTGTAGAGAGGGAGCATCCGTGGCTTTCGGGAAAAAACGTTACGGGTGTGGCGGATCCTGCGATATGGGATGCCTCGCGCGGCGAGGCGATTGCGGAAACTGCCGAGCGCTGTGGCGTGTATTTTGAACGCGGCGATAATCGCCGTGTGGCGGGCTGGATGCAGCTGCACGGGCGCCTTGCTTTTGATAAAAACGGCGTACCGATGCTGTATGTTTTCAATACCTGTCGCGATTTTTTGCGTACTGTGCCACAGCTGCAATACAGCCGCACGGTGGCGGAGGATATTGACAGCGATATGGAGGACCATATTGCCGATGAAACGCGCTATCTTTGTATGATGGTGCCGATGAGAGGCGAGGAAAAGCGGCTTCCCCATGTGGCGCGAATGCTTGATCCGTTAGATAGAGAAATTACCGCATATGCACACAGAAATGAAACGCGCACGTAGCGCAGAAAGGAAATTTATGAAGAAAAGAAATATGGTAGGAAGGGCGGAAATCAAGGCCGCTACGGAGGAGCTGCTTGGCTGGCGCCGTGAAAGAGAGGGGCTTGCCGCGCGTATCCGTGAGGAGGAGAATTGGTATCGCCTGCGTATGGCGCCCCATGCAAGGCAAAACAGCGAGGGGGAGCGCACTGCTCCCACCTCTGCATGGCTTTTTAACGCACTGATGCAGAAGCACGCTGACCTTATGGAGAACATTCCAACGGCAGTATGCTTGCCGCGTGAGGAGGGGGATGAGGCGGATGCCGAGGCACTTTCCGCTATTCTGCCCGTCATTCTGGCTCGTTCGGGTTTTGAGGGGGCTTATTCGGATAATATGTGGTATAAGCTGAAGCACGGCGTGTGCGCCTGGGGTGTGTTTTTCAATTCCGAGCTTGAAAACGGTCTTGGTGACGTGGACGTGCGCCCGGTGGAGCTGATGCAGCTTTACTGGCAACCAGGGGTGAAAAATTTACAGAATTCCGGCTCGGTATATTATGTTGAGCAGGTCGACCGCGGATTGCTCCGTGCCCGTTTTCCCCGTTATGACGGCAAGGCGGAAAATGATGCACTTGACGGCTTTTTCGGCAACGATGGCGAGAACACTGCGCTTGTTGTGGATTGGTATTATAAAAAGCGCATGTCAGACGGGCGCACCGTGCTGCATTATTGCAAATTTACAGGGGATACTGTGCTGTTTGCAAGTGAAAATGATGCGCTTTATGAGAACGGCTGGTATCATCACGGTCGCTATCCCTTTGTGCTTGACGTGCTTTACCCGATCGCTGGCAGCGCACTTGGCTTTGGTATCATTGCGGTGGGGCGCGATCCGCAGACCTACATCGACCGCATTGACCGTAACCTGCTCGAATATATGGATTGGGCTACCCGTGTGCGTTATTTCTGCAAGCGCAGCACGGGTGTGAATGAGGAAGAGTTTTGTGACCTTTCCCGACGCATCGTATCTGTGGAGGGCGATCCTGATGAGGAGCGTCTGCGTCAGATCGAGGTAGCCCCCCTGGATACGCTATGGCGCGACCTGAAGGCCGATAAGATACGTGAGCTGAAGGAAACCACCGCCAATCGTGATGTGCTGCAGGGCTCGCCCGACACGGGTGTCACAGCTGCCGCCGCGATTGCCGCCCTGCAGGAATCGGGTAATAAGACGATGCGTGATATGGTTGCGGCTTCCTACCGCGCCTTTGTTGCGGTTGCAGAGATGATGGTGGAATGCGTGCGTCAGTTTTATGATGAGCAGCGCTGCTTCCGTATACTCGGCAGAGCAGGCGGAAACCGTTATCTGCATTGGTCAAACGAGCGCATTAAGGAGCAGTCGTGCGGCGTGTTGACAAACGGCACACTGCTTACCCGTCGCCCTGTGTTTGATATTGAGGTTCGTGCCGAAAAAAGTAACCCGTATACGCGTTATTCCTACAACGAGATGCTGAAGCAGCTCTTTTCTATGGGGGTTTTCGCGCCTGAAAATGCTACTGCCGCGACTATTTTGCTTGATGCAATGGATTTCCCCGGCGTGGAGCGTGTGCGTGCACGCGTGGCGGAGCAGGTAGACGGTGGCGCAGTCGGCTATGTGAAAAAGAGTGGGGTGCAGATTGCGGCAAACGATTCCCGTGAGCAGGCACTTGCACGGGCAGAGGCAGGTGCGGCACGCGTGCGTGATGCCGCAATGGCGGAGGCTGCGCTGTGATTGCGGTTTATGCCGATAGACGGGGGGCAAAATATCGCCTTCTTGTGCAAGGGCACGCAGGTGAGGGAGAAAAGGCACCGCTTGTATGTGCCGCCGTATCGGCGCTCACGGGTGCCCTGGCTGCCTTTGCACAGCAGGAGCCACGCTGTCTGAAAAAACGCATTTCTCTGCGGGAGGGTGAGGTTTTTCTTACCTGTGTCGGAGGCTTGCGCGGTGCGTTTGATATGACCATGCAGGCATTGGAGGAGCTGGCGATATTGTATCCCGAAAATTTTTATACGCTTTGCCGTACCGTTCATGCGGACGGGACGGTTAAATGGGATAACGGGGTGGGGAATGCAGTTATGAGTGTATCCCCCCATAACGAAAGGTAAGGTTGATATGTTACATGGTATTTGGTGCAGTCTGACTCTTTTTGAGGGGACTGCTGTGGGTGGAAAGGATACGCCTGAGCTCACCCTTCAGGCAACCAAAGAATCGGGCGAAGCAATCAGCGAGGCTCCTGTCGCCGAGGAGTCGAAAGAGGAAGGGAAGGGGCGCGAGGAGGCTTTCAGGGCATTGATGGAGGGAGAATATAAGGATCTCTTTACCGCATATTTTCAGGAAACCTTTAATCGCCGCTTCAAGGAACAAAAGGGACTGATGGAGGAGCTGGCGCGTGCCCGTACCGTGATTGATGCGGCGGCAGAGCGATTTGGCTCACGGGATGAAGGAGAGCTGTGTGCCGCCATACGGGCGGAAACAAAAAGAACGGCGTCGACAGAGGCGGCAACAGCACCACCCGAGGCCGGGTTGCCCGACGCACCTGCGGCGGATGCGGGGAGCGAAAGCGAGGCTGTCAGCGAGGCGATAGCCAGAGCCGTGAAGGCGGCGGTTGAGAAAACGAGAGAGGAAACCGAGCGTGCGGTGCTGCAAAGCATTCGCGCACGGGGCCTGCGTCCTGCGGAAAGTGCATTGACTCCCGGTGTCGGTGCATTTCTCGGCAACGGCGCCGCACATCTCACTCGTCGCGACCGCGCAGAAATGGCGAGGCGGTCGCTGCGCGGAGAACGCATCGAATTCTGATGCCATCAAGTCCCCTGTTACAACAAGAAAGGAATTATGATGAACGCAAAAAATCATTTTGACCTGCAACGCTTCGGTGCAGGCAAAAACGTTAACACCACCGCAGGGTATACCGATGCGGAAAGCGGTACCGTTACCGCATATCTGGAGGGTGCGGGCTTGTCCGATGAAATG